>MUIA01000178.1 GCA_002084115.1 Oceanospirillales bacterium LUC14_002_19_P2
AGACAAACCGGTTGCGGTTGTTTTGCCAAAAGAGGACAGAAGGTAGTCAGAGTACAGCTCAATCAGATCGTGTTTCATACCGGCAATAATGCCGTTTTTTCAGTCTTGTGCGTAACTTGAGTATAGCTATTACAGTATTCCGGGCTGGATTGGTCAGACAAGCGTCTGGCTGGCGATTATCAGTTTTGCGATTTGCTGTGGTTTGATCGCGCGAAGAGCCTGGCTCAAGGAAAAATTACCCAACCATGTTGCCATCATGGGCTTTATGACCGCTTATCTCTGGTTGGCACCTGTTTTCTACAATCCCAAATATGCCTATATCATTCCATTCTTCCATTCCCTCCAGTATCTAATGTTCTGCGGTGTTTATATGCATAACAAGATTGAACGTAATACGGCAGAAGAGCGGAAACGTTACTGGGTAGAACAGGCCCGTTGGTGGGGGCTGGCGTTATTGTTTGGTGCACTTTTTTTTGAGTGGCTGCCATCCGTACTGGATGACAGTATCAGTTATGACACGCAGTCGACAGGTGCTCGCCTGTTCTATGTGCTCTTCACCTTATTTATCAATGTGCACCATTACTTTATTGATAGCGTGATCTGGAAAGGTGACAACCAGGAAGTCAGGGAGCACCTGAAGCCTATTGATCAACATTGACCGCAATTGTTCCCTCTCCGTTGTTTTTGACAGCCGTTTCCACTCTCTGGAAACGGCTATTTAGTTTCTAGGTTAAATGGGTTCTGCATCATCACTGAAACCGATATCCAGCCCGGGGTCATCGTCTGATGAATGGGTTGTCGTCTGCGAATGTTTTTGGGGCCTGATCGTTTTTTCCTCATGAAACGAGGGGGGCTCGGTGGTGCGAATGTGGATATCCCGTTGTGGAAAGGCGATTTCGATATTGTGTTCACGGAACAGAGTATCGATACGGGTATTCAAGTCATTCAGAGTGATCAGGCGATCCCCCATCTCTTTCACGTGAACACGTAGCTCATGGTTCAACGTACTGTCGCCAAAACTCAGGAAAAAGACAGAGGGTGCAGGCTCTTTTAATACCCGCGGATCGTCATCGGCAGCCTGCAGTAACAGTTCGCGGGTCTTGGCAAGGTCGGAGCCGTAGGCAACACCGACCATGATAACGACACGGGTTTCCGGATCACTGAGTGTCCAGTTAATGAGCTGGTCGGTAATGAAGACTTTGTTGGGGATAACGATCTCTTTGTTATCCCAGTCCGTAATCGTAGTGGCCCGTATCCGGATGCGTGACACGGTACCGCTGAGTGCGCCGATAGTAACCGTGTCGCCAATACGAATTGGTCGTTCAAACAGGATGATGATGCCGGAAATAAAGTTGGCAAAGATTTCCTGCAATCCAAATCCCAAACCGACACCGACAGCCGCAACCAGCCACTGAAGCTTGTCCCAGCTGACGCCCAGCGTCGATAGAACACTGAGAACCCCAATGGCCGTAATCGAGTAACTGAGCAAGGTACTGATCGCATACCCTGAGCCCTGAGATAGCTGCAGGCGCGACAGCACCGCAATCTCGAGTAAACCCGGGAGGTTGCGCGAGAGCACCATGGTCACCAGTATCAGCAACAGGGCCGTCATGATATCGCCCAGTTGCCAGGTGTCGCTTTTCATGCCGGTGGTGGTAATTGTAATGGCTTCAATGCTGGAAAAAATGGTGATCATGTCCTGCCAGACCCAGTAGAGCAGTAGCACGAGCAAGGCAATCATGAATGTATTGAGCAGACGTATGGTTTGCCGGTTGATGGTTTCGAGATCCAGGTTGGGAATTTCCACTTCCCGGTCTTCACGCATGGCTTCGCGTCGGCTTAATGCACGACTGAAGGCCAAACGACGGCTGGCCACATAAATACCGCGTTTGATGACCGCTCTTAACAGCGCCCAGACGCCAATTACAAACAGACTGATGACAAGGTGTCCGAGTATGACAAGCGTCGTGTAGTAATACCCCGTCAAGATCAGGATGATCAGTCCCAGCGGAGTGGCAATAAAAAATAGCCAGATGATGCTATCCAGAAAGCGGAAACCAAACAGACTGGGGACCTGCTGATATAACCGGTACAACAGAATGCCGAGTGATCCGCAGCCGAGCATGGTCAGCAGTTGACTGATCACATCATTAATTTCCCGCATGGGTACGAGTAGAATCAAGGGCGTCATGACCCAGCGGTTCAGGTTGAGCACCTGGTAGAGTTTCTGGTTAAAAACGGTTGGTAAACGGAAATGGGTTTCGGCAATACCGCCCGGCAGATGCAGGCGTGTGGCAAAGGCTAACACCCACCAGAATCCACCGGTGATTTGTAGCAATTTTCCCATTTCTCGAAGACTGTCGTAGGTTCCGCCAGCCCTGCTGATCAGGTAACCACACAGTGCGATCAATAGCGGTGGAATGGCGCACTGCAGCGCATCCAGAAACAGGGCGTGGGGTGTAACCCAAATGCTGTCATGGCGAACATCACCACCTTTGGCGGATAAATCACTGAGTGCCTGTTGAATGGTGTTACGCCGAATCACCAGAACCATTACTATCGCAAGGATGATGACGGTTTGTGGAATGCGCTTGTGGATGCCTTGGAAGAGGGCCGGGAGAATATTACCGGTATTCAGCGCGGTAAATTGATCATGAATATCGGCAGGTATGGTTTTCAGCCAGTCCATATCCAACGGAGGATTGGTTGGAATCCAGAACAATTGGTCATCCAGTGATTTGACCAGTTTCAGGCTGCTCTGCTGGAGTTGCTTCTGGTTCAGCTTCAGGTCAATGGCGATGGAGAGCAGGGTGCCCAGTTCCCGCTGTATTCGATCCAGCAGGTCTCTCCGGATCTGAAGTTGATTGGTAACTCAAGTTACGCACAAGACTGAAAATACGGCATTATTGCCGGTATGAAACACGATCTGATTGAGCTGTACTCTGACTACCTTCTGTCCTCTTTTGGCAAAACAACCGCAACCGGT
>MUIA01000106.1 GCA_002084115.1 Oceanospirillales bacterium LUC14_002_19_P2
ACCTGTGCCTTGAATTCCGGGGCATGCCGTTTTCTTTTTGCTGCCATGACTCCCTCCTGAGGGTCATATTGCAACCAGAAAACTTAACTTAGCTGACTGTCCAGTTTTTGGGGTCCACTATATCGGTTTCTGGTCCTTTTAGTAATAAGCAGGTTGTTGGGCCGGTGGAGTATATTTCGATAGAGGAAACCGGTCTGACCTACCTTGCCCGGGTGGATACCGGGGCGGCAAAAGCTTCACTGCATGCGTGGGATATGGTGGTCCGCGATCCGGCACCGGTCATGGAAGACAATGTTGGTAAGAGAATCCATTTCAAGACGTCGAATGAATCTGGCCAGGTCATCGAAGCCGATGCGGAAATTGTGGATATCGTGAAAGTGAGAAGCTCTCACGGCGCCAAAATGCGTTATGTGATTGAAATGAACCTCGCGTTTCAGGGACAGAGTAAACCGGTTGAGGTCAATCTGAATAATCGCGATACCATGACCTACCCTCTCCTTTTCTGAAGGATGAATTGTCAGATCAAATCTGAACTAATCCAATTAATCGACCTTGAGCTGACCCTGCTCATCCTAATACGCCGGGTCATGCCAATGTTGGGTGATATGGGCCTTGCGTTTCTCAAGGCATTGATGAAGCCGGCTAAGGAAAGCCTGCTTTTTCTCTTCGGATAACGTGTTGTCTTCCTTACACCGAACCAGGCGCTTTCTGCTTCCTGAAACTCGATATCCAGCTCTTCCAGTTCTCTGTAACGATTCATCGATATTATCGCCCGTGCTCAGATTCAGCTGATTTCAGCCTGCGCCAGAAGATGATCGACAATGGCATTGTCACTTTCCTTGACCAGATCTTTATTGATGTGCCCGCCCTGCGGGACATTCTTGCTGATTTCCGGAAGGATTTCGCCCAGTAGTTTTGGAGGAGCGCAGAGGTTGATGGTGTCGAAACGGTGAAGATCATAAGCATGGTTTATGCTGGTGCCGATCATGTGGGCAAAGTTATGGGATTCATGGGCTTTCGGGGAAGCGTCAGTGCCCACGGCACGGATGGTGTGACTGCCTGACGATGTAATGGTGTGTCCTGGCCCTGAAGAGACAAAGGCCTGGTTCTTCCACCTGCCCTCTTCGTGCTCGACCTCGTCAATTAACGTCAATGTCTTTTTATGCCGGTCAAAATCGTAAACTCTGGCTTCGCTGTTATCAGCGACCAGTACCCAGGTTGATGCCATGGGATGTACCTCTCATTGGTCTTTTGACCATCGACAGCGGATCTCAGAGCAAAGATAGTTCAAGACGCCTGTTGTCGCCTGTCGGCAGGCGTGAACCACGTTGTTGTCGTGATAGTGCGTTATAAAGGCTATGGTTTACTGACGAAACATGACCGTTGGCGCACGCTTGTGGTAATGTCCGTGCCTTTCCGGCGAATGTCTGTGAGCCGGCTTGTCAGAAGCTGTCGTAAGGAAGCCTGAGATGACCGTTCTGAAGATGACCGATCTGGATCTGAGAGGTAAACGCGTTCTGATCCGTGAGGATCTCAATGTTCCTGTAAAAGAAGGACGGGTAACCAGCGATCCCCGTATTCTCGCCTCGTTGCCCACGATTGAGCATGCCCTGAAGGCTGGCGCCAAGGTCATGGTGACCTCCCACCTTGGACGTCCTGTAGAAGGCGAGTATGACCCTGAATTCTCCCTGCAGCCGGTAGCGGATTACATCAGCGAAAAACTTGGCTGTGACGTACCGCTGATCCGTGACTGGGTCGAGGGTGGTTTCACCGTTGATGACGGTAACCTGGTGATTCTTGAGAACGTTCGCTTCAACCCGGGCGAAAAGAAAGATGACGAAGCTCTAGCGCGCAAGATGGCGGCTCTGTGCGATATCTATGTGATGGATGCTTTTGGTACCGCACACCGTGCCCAGGCCTCAACCCACGGTGTTGGCCTTTATGCGCCGGTCGCCTGTGCTGGTCCGCTGCTGGTGGCTGAGCTAGACGCCCTGTCTCGTGCGCTGGGTAACCCTCAACGGCCCATGACCGCGATTGTTGGCGGCTCCAAGGTCTCCACCAAGCTGACGGTACTGGAATCTCTGTCTGATGTCTGTGATCAGCTGATTGTTGGTGGTGGTATCGCTAACACCTTCCTGGCGGCAGCTGGTTATGCGGTAGGTAAGTCTCTTTGCGAGCATGACATGATTCCCCAGGCCAAGGCTCTGCTGGAAAAGGTCAATATTCCCCTGCCCTTGGATGTTGTTGTTGGCAAGGGATTCAGTGAAGAGGCAGAAGCCACTATCAAGCTGGTGGATGATGTCGCAGGTGATGACATGATCTTCGATATCGGCCCTCAGACCCGTGAGCTGTTCGCCAATATCCTGAAAGATGCCCGTACCATCATTTGGAACGGTCCGGTCGGTGTGTTTGAGTTTGACCAGTTTGGCGAAGGCACCAAGGCCATGTCACTGTCGATTGCTGAATCCCCGGCATTCTCGATTGCGGGCGGTGGCGACACACTGGCTGCTGTGGATAAATATGGCATCAAGGATAAAGTGTCCTATATCTCTACCGGTGGTGGCGCATTCCTTGAGTACGTAGAAGGCAAAGTGTTGCCGGCTGTTGCGATGCTGGAACAGCGGCTGGATTAACTTTTTATCATTGAATAGCAGCAGGCTACCAGTGGTCTGTTGCTGTTTAATTTAGCATTTTTACCCTTTGGGTAGGGTTGATCTCCTAACACCTCAAATAATCGAACACTTAACATGCAATAAGCTGAATGATGAATCACTAGTATTGAGTCCAATAATAAGAAGAAAGTTTCTATGAAATGGGGCATTTTGAGTGTTTGTCATGTGTTTCGGACGCTAGAGGTTGGCTAAGTTACCCCTGATGGTTGGTTGACCTATACTCCCTGAACCATCCGGCTATCAGGGGATGACTGTTATGAATTCCAGGCTCTTTCAAAATTTCATTGATGCGATTTCGTTATTAA
>MUIA01000128.1 GCA_002084115.1 Oceanospirillales bacterium LUC14_002_19_P2
GAGAGCAGTCTGGTGACCTGATCATGGCTATAGGCATCGTCCGACAGGTTAGACAAACCGGTTGCGGTTGTTTTGCCAAAAGAGGACAGAAGGTAGTCAGAGTACAGCTCAATCAGATCGTGTATCATACCGGCAATAATGCCGTATTTTCAGTCTTGTGCGTAACTTGAGCTATTAATCTAGATTGAGATAAACCCTGAAGTAAAGCTGCCAACACATGCCGCTCTTACTGAGACACATGAGCCTTCTGCCGAACCACCAGCATCTGATTGACCGACAGGTTCGTGATACGTTCTTCTTGCCCGTCAGGCCAGACAATGCGCAGTGCTGTTATCTGTTTGTCACTGCCCAACCCAAAATGACTTTCAACGGGATTCTGCGACATGAAATTATTTTCTATGCGCACCTCGCGCATTTGTGTACCCGATACACTCTTTAAATAAATACGTGCACCGATAGCATGCTGATTGGGCGCTTTTCCCAGCAATTTAACGGTCAGAAAGTTGGTCGATTGACTATTTTTTCCGTGTACTGTATTGCGATAAAAACCCACTTTCCCCGTATTATTGGCGGTAATGATATCGATATCACCATCACGGTCATAATCAAAGCAGCTAACACCCCGTCCCTGCCCCGTATCATTAACACCATATACTGCAGCCATTTCCTTGAATGTCCCGTCTTTCTGATTGATGAACAGTCGTGATGGCTGCTTGCGGAAGGCCTTCAGTTTATTCAGTGTTAATTGCCGGAATGTGGCCAGATTGTAGAAGGCTTCAAGATCAGCCAACTGCTGCTCAGTGAATGTCATCGGAAAACTTTGATGAAAGTCTTCAAATGACCGGTAAGGTTTTTTCAGATCAAAATCCTCAAGACCCAGCATATCAAGTAAATACGATAGGTCTTTCCGGGTTTCTCGCAAGTCCACATGAAAGCCATTCACATGAAAAATATCCAGCCAACCATCATTGTTGAAGTCAGCAGCGCAGCTTCCCCAGCCCCAGCCGCCATCCGCCACACCAGCCTGGTCGGTAATATCTGAAAAACGGACATTTTGCGTTGCCACAGTGTCATTACGATATAGGCGATTCCCCTTAACCCCGATCTGCAGCCCTTCCATTTCAGGCGTTAAGACACCGCCTGGCACATAGACACTGGTCACGAACCAGTCCAGATCCCCATCATTATCAAAGTCGGCAATGGATGCCCCCATGCCATTATCGTCCTGAATGACACGTTTATCTGTCGTGTTTTCAAACGACTGCCCCTGCTGATTAATAAAGTACTGGCTAGTCATAAAGTCAGCAGTAAGTACCATGTCTGGCCAGTGATCATTGTTAATATCAGCGAAATTGGGGGTAAACGAAAAGTCCCTTTCCTTGATATGCCCTGCAACCCTGAACTCACGCGCCTTACCTGTAAACACGCCATGGCCGTTATTTAGCCATAAGTGCTCTTCTTCGGCTCCAAACAGGTTGATACCGTCCCAATGTGCCAGCCAGGCATCCAGATCACCATCTCCATCGATATCTCCGAAGTTCGCCCCAAGCGTCGCCCTGCTGACACGGAAGCCGGCATGTCCTATAGGTAGCCATTGGTTTGTGCCATTATTGAGAAGCACTTTCGGGTTATCAGCCTGTAAGCTGCCAGTAAAGAGATCTAGCCAACCATCGCCATTTAAGTCCGCTAAAACGGCTCCCGTCAGATCATCGTTAGACGATAAATTCCATGTCGTTTTCGATTCCTTGAACGTGCCATCCCCCTGATTGATATATGTTTTGGCTGCAGAGAGGTTCCCCTGATCAATAACCAAATCAGTGAAACAGTCTCCATTGATATCCCCTACAGCCATACCACCGGTAAACATCAACATTTCGAAGGCTATCTCCTGCTGAAACTGTGCAGTACCATGGCGGGCGTTTAGACTAAATTGCCGATTTGTATTCAACCCTATATCAAAGCTGACCTCCTCAAAACCACTTCCGCCCTTAGTATTTTCGCGTATTACACAATCAAGCGAGAATGAAGGCACATTTTCTAAATCAGGATTGGCAATGTGACCATTTTCTTCTGTCTCAAAAAAAGTGGGAAGAGGACTCTCATTATCAAATACTTTGCCCAGTACTGGTTGCAGCCTGTTTTGATCCGGTTCAGGCCCCTGAGGTAGCCAGGGCTTCATACACTCAGGCTGTGTAATGCAAGGGTCGGCTAGGGTCTCAAGAAAGGCGGTAAGGTATCTAACAACATCCTTCCTAACTGCCGCATTTGCCCAACGTTGCTCCATTTTGTGCCCAAACATCATCTGCTGATAGATATCATATACATGACCTGTGTTTTCTTTTGCCATTTCATAAGAGACAGGTAACCCTTTAAACTGCGGCAGTTCCTGCAGAGAATAATCAAAGGCTTCCAGTGAGCGTTGAGGGGATAGATGATGCTCAATAATGGATTCAAGCGTCGTAAATGCACCGGTATGCCCGTAAGGTCCAGTCTCACTGACATTCAATAAAGAGGGCACTCGAAAAGCATACATGTCCTCACGGTTTCTTGTAACAGCGTATCGTCCTAAATCTTGCCCTCTCACCGTTTTTCCTCGGCCAAATTGCGGCACAGCCAAGTTATAAAAATTTTCATTGGTAAAAAAATCACCACTATGACACTGATAGCATTGTGCTCCACCTTCTTTCAGTGGCGTATAAAAAAGTACAGCACCTTTCTTTGCATCCAGGCTAAGATCTCCACGTCCCTCTACCCATGCCTTCCAAGGGGACTCAACAAAATGCTGCGACCTTTGGTAAGCGGCCAATGCTGCCGCAATATTTTCATATGTAATTAGAGCTTCAGCACTTGCATCAGCCTGTCTAAAAGCCCATCGAAACAATTCCGGCCAACGATTATTAACCAGTTCCCCCGTTTTACCCTGCAGTCGCTGTTCAATTTGATGCCGTACATCATGGCTACTGCCAGCAAAATCCTTGGAAAAGCCTCGCATTTCGTTTAAAGCGACTACAGGAAAGCGGCCTTGTGCACCAACAATATCTGCACCAGCCTGAGGATCTGGACCACCGAACTTACTATCTGGTGTTTTAATATAAACATTTTTCTCTGAACGTTTCCCATCAGGAATCGTACCAAAGTGATCTGCGATCCATTGAATAACTTCTGTCCGACCATCAAAAAAGAGGGCTTTATTATATAAACCGACATTAAATGTCGTCAGTGAATTCCTTTCTACATTCGGCCCGGCGTTTGCTTCCGGGTCAATAAAATAATTTCCATCATGACGTCGCCCAGGGCCAACTCTGTCAGACTCGATTGCGCCTACACCAACCGGTAAGGATAAGCCATCACCTCCGGCCAACAGGGGATGATGGCAGCTGGCGCAGGCTACATCCATATCACCACTGAGACTTTTACTGAAGAAAAGTTCACGTCCAAGCTGGGCAAGCCTAGATGCTTGAATGGAAGGAATAACATGCTCTTTCGCTGGGTTACCGCTTAACTCATGCAAAGGGATGAGTTGATTGATGAGCAGTTCATTTATGCTGTCGTCATCAAGCTGATCAACCGATAACGATTCAATAACAGGCCAATACCCCAAACGCCATTGCTCTCCTGACTTTGACGATGCCTTTCTAAACGCCTCTTCCGGTAAATAGGATTTATACTCTACCTCCTTGCGAATTAAGTGCTTGCTTTCTTTTTGATGTGAACCGGCCTCAACCGCCAAACTTTTTGCATTATCAGCTATTGCAACAAATGGTGACATAGTGCAAAGAATGAGCAGAGTAACTACAACCTCTCTTAACACAACTAGAGACACAGTAGCTTCAGCATATTTTTTGGGGGACATTTATACGCCCTTAAGATTCTTTTTTGCTTTTTATGTTGTTTGCACGCCCTCACGCTTAACGAACAAAGAAGCGTCCACTACAGTTTGTATTTTCCTGCCCCATAACCCTCTCAAAAATAGTTCCCCAATATTTGAAACAAACATACTTATCCGTATTCTTGCCCGCAGGTTGAACCGTTCGGGTGGCAATAATGGTTGAGCATGTGCTAAACCCGCATGGATATATATATATGGTGGTAACATCAATTTTCTTCACTGGGTTCTGATTCGCAGGCCAAGAGGGAACTTTTAATGCGTACTCATCCCAAAGTGTCTGAGATGTTGAATATTCTTTGGTTTTACCATTTCGATAATGGATGTTAATGTAGACGTGTCCTATATAGAATGCTTCGTGTAAAACATTGACATTGGTTGTCCCCCAATCATAAATGGGCAACGGAGGCTCGGGTAAGAAATCGCCTCCTCCAGGATTCGGGTTACCTTCACCATTCCAATCATCACCAGGGTAATTGATTTCCGGTTTAGCCCAATCAGGTGTCTCGGGATCACGCACATATTTTGTTGGTATTGTTTCAAAAAACTCATACTTAACATCACGCCCAATAGGCGCAGAATCAACATTTTCTGACCACACCTTAACCCATGCACCTTTCTTGATATCATACTGCTCCAATTCAGCCGTAATAGTACTAAAGGGATATTCCCCGCCAGGTAAAACATAGTCTTCAAGTCCGTAGTATTGTTCTGCACCAATCTTGTCGACTCTCTCTCCTTGCTTTACAGCTCGAATGTTAGCCCTTATCGCGCCATCATTTGCATTACCGCCTTTGAACTTAATAATCACCTGAGTCTTGCCATACGACTTGGCAACCTCAATTGAAGGTGTTGTTGGGCCACCAGTGGTGACAATCCCATGCCCGGATGCAGGAGGAACAGGCAACGCTGGAGGAATGTCAACCGTATTCTTGACACAGTCATCATCACACTCTTTCCAATCCATCTGGTTATCAACGAGGTTGCCATATAGCGTAAATACTTTTTGATACGAGCTGTCAGGAAAGGCTTCTCTTTTAAAATAAACGTTAACACGAAAGGTGTCGGCGCTATCCTGTTGCGATTCGGCTCGCTCAACATACTGCATATTGGCGTAGGTTCTATTAAAAGGCCGTGGAAATTCACGTTTTGACGTGACATGCGCATCAATGCCATGCCTGATTTGATAAACCAAACGTGCCGCTTCCTGAATTTTGGCCTTATATGTAAAATCCTGATAGGCGTACAAGGCATACGCAAGAATCACGGCTGCAATCAACACCACAAATATGATTTCAACAAGGCTATAGCCTTTTGAGAAATTGTTATTCTGCTTCACAACAGTGTTGCCTCCTCCATGAAACAAGGATCAGCCTAAAAGGCTATTAATTATTATCAATCTAGATTCTCATTCCGGAAAAAGTAAAGCTTCTGTGACGACGCCTTCCCCCCCCAATGTATTACGAAGAAAGGCACACAAGATAAGCCGTTATCTGGAAGGTCAGAAACCTAATGAGAAGCCGAGCGGCGCATTAACAGAACGACAGGTAGAAAACCCGCAATCACCAAGGTCAGTGCAGGCAGTGCGGCGCGTTCCCAATGACCCTCAGAAGTCATCTCGTGGATACGAACAGCGAGGGTATCCCAACCAAACGGACGCATAAGCAGCGTGGCCGGCATTTCTTTCAGGACATCCACAAAGACCAGCAAGGCTGCCGTCAGCACACCGGGCGCCAACATGGGTAGGTAGACACGACGAATCACCGTAAAAGAATCCGCACCCAGCGTTTTAGCCGCTTCCTGCAAGGCTGGGCGTATCTGGGCGATACTGCCGGACAGTGGTTCAAACGCGACCGCCAGAAAGCGGATGCAATAAGCCAGCACCAATGCCATCCAGCTGCCAAGAAATACCTGTTGCACCGGTAGGCCCAGGCTTTCCTGTAATATTGCCACAAGGCCATGATCAAGCCAGCTGAATGCGGTCATTACCCCTACGGCCAACACAGAACCGGGTAATGCATAGCCGGTTGTTGCTACTCTGACTGAACGCAAGACGCATCCGTCAGGCTGCATTCTGCCGGCAAAGACCAGCAATAGAGCCAGCACAACAGTGATGCCTGCTGCAGATGCGGCCAGTAATAAAGTATTGAACGCCAACTCCAGGTAACGTGCATTCAGATCCTGGAGTGCGTTGGTGGTAATCCAGTAAAGCAACTGGACTACGGGAACCACGAAGGCAAACGAAAAAACAGTCAAACACAAACTACTTGCCAGCCAGGCCCTGGCACCAGTCAGCCGGGTTCTTGAAAGCGGTTGTTGCCGCTCATGGCAGGTATAACGGGCACGTCCACGACTCCAGCGCTCTGCAGACAGCAGCAGAAAAATCAGCAATAACAGGAGAGAAGCCAGTTGCGCTGCAGCCTGCAGATTAAAAAAACCGTACCAGGTCTTATAGATCGCGGTTGTCAGGGTGTCATAGTTAAACACAGACACAGCGCCAAAATCTGCCATGGTTTCCATCAGGGCAAGCGCAACGCCACCAGCAATGGCCGGACGTGCCATCGGCAGCGTTACCCGAAAGAAAGCCTGCAAGGGCGACAATCCCAGCAGTCGTGCAGCTTCCAGCGTACTACGGCCCTGACGTAAAAACGCAGTACGAGCCAGCATATAAACGTAAGGGTAAAACACCAGCACCAGCGTAGTGATCATCCCGCCAGCACCACGGATATCGACCCAGGTAAATCCGGGCACCACCGCACGAAGCCACCCCTGCAAGGGGCCGCTGAAATCAAACACCCCCAGATAGACGAATGCCAACACATAGGCGGGAATGGCAAAAGGCAGAATCAGGGCCCAGTCCAGCCACTTCCTACCCGGGAACTCGCGCAGTGTCACCAGCGCCGCTAAAGCTACACCAAGCACCGTGACCCCAACGCCGACGCCTACAACCAGCATCGCCGTATTACCCAACAGCCGGGCCATCTGTGTCTCTATCAAGTGCTGCCAGATACCGACCTGAATATGATTCCAGCTCAATAACAGCACGATGACCGGAATCGCCACACCACCAGCAATCGCCAGTGCGATGAGCCGCCAACCCAGCCAACGGTGTAGGATACCCCGAAACGCAGAACGCCCGCCCCCAATGGGCGAGCGCTCAGGGCCCGGAAAAGTGATGGTTCCGGAGGAAAGCATCAGTTGTACTTGGCCCGGTCCATCAGCTGGATAGCTTCAGACTGCAACCGGCCAGCGGTTTCAACATTCAGGTTATCCTGCTTAAAACTCCCCCAGTCAGCAACTTCTGAAGAAGGCTGAACATCGGCATTAGCCGGGTATTCCATGTTGCTGTCAGCCAGGATCCGCTGGGCTTCCGGCGTGCTCATCCACTCCAGCAGCTTGGCTGCAGCTTCCGGATGCTTGGCATAACGGGTGATACCGGCACCTGAAACGTTCACATGTACGCCGCTGCTATCCTGATTAGCCCAGAAAAGCTTCAGGTTGGTATCCGGCTTCTGCTTCAACAGGCGACCAAAGTAATAGGTATTCACGATAGTGACATCACAGATGCCGCTCGCAACCGCTTCCATGGCCTTTGTGTCATTGGAGAAAACCGGCATCGCCAGGTTATGCACCCAGCCCTTCACCACTTTTTCACTACCGGGTTCGCCCAGACGATCAATCATGGTGGCGACCAGTGACTGGTTATACACCTTTTTGGAAGTCCGTAGGCAGAGGCGCCCTTCCCACTTGGGATCCGCCAGGTCTTCATAGGAAGAGAGCTGTTCGGGCTTTATACGATCACTGGCATAGACCATGGTGCGGGCACGGACAGACATGCCATACCAGTTGTTATCCGGATCCCGCAGATGGGCAGGAATATTTTTTTGCAGTGTTTCAGAGGTATAGGGCTGCAGAATACCCTTCTCTTTGGCTTGCCAGAGGTTACCGGCATCCACGGTAATCAACATATCCGCCGGGGTGGTCTTGCCTTCGGCTTCAAGGCGGGCGATCAGAGGGGCATCCTTATCGGTGATATAGCGGATCTTGACGCCGGTCTTCTTGGTGTAAAGATCAAACAGGGGCTTGATCAGTTCTTCATTGCGTGAAGAGTAAACCACCAGCTCATCATCAGCCGCTGAAGCCACCGATGCAGAGAGGCCCGCAAACAACGTGGTTGACGCGAATACAGCCGCCATCAACGTTTTTTTCAACCCCAATCCCATTGCAATCACCTTATTGTGTATCGACTACTGCATACTGTGGCGCAATGTTAATCATTATCATTTGCAACCTCAACAACAATCTGCAGATTGTCAATAACGGCTCCCCCTTAATAGAGACGCGAACACACTCCCATGGCTAGGTAGTCAGACTTACCCATGGGAGGTGTGGCTGTAAGATAGCAGGTAATTTGTTGATTTGTTAAAGCATTACGGCGTGGGTTTGGATGGCTCAGTAGGCATCATGCTTTCCATACCCGGCATGGAGGGCATGGCTTCCATCCCCTGGGGCATCTGTTGCATCACCTGGTTGATGGATTCCTGGATCAGGGCAACCATCGTTCTGTGCCCTTCATCAAAACCCTGGTAAAACGCCCGCTCTGCCTTGCTTTTCATGGCAGAAGGTTCGGTAATCGCCTGCCGGGAACCCGCTTTCGTCTCACCACTGAACATGACCTCCATGGCGGTGGGAATCGTCAGAGCAATAGCCCGGCCTGACATATAACCATCGATATAACGCCCACGCAGAATCGCATTATTTGAAGCCCCTAAACCACTGCTCTTATAAGCGGCAGACGCTTCACACCAGCGATCCAGGTATTCATTGTCCGATTCGCCATCACAGGTGTAGCTGACCAGTCCCTGCGCCTCAACCACCGCCTGGTAACCTGCACGGTAACCGGCCTGTGCAACGGGCTGCCCGGAAAGGGATTGGGGATTACTGGCCACGGAGGCATCCTGTTGCCCCAGCCCATAGGCGTTAATAAACGCATCACGTTTCTGGTTATCATCCTTGGCAAACACCTGGCTGCGTTTCCAGGCATCCTGCCCCTTGCACCAGGCACGTGTCGCGGCTGAGGAATCCGTCGCATGATTGCAATCTGGCGTTTTGGGAGGCTCCGGCTTTTCAACAATAACTTCAACCACCTCACGTTCAACGGCGGGCTCATCCGGCAAGGTAGACTGCCCGTTTTCCTCGTTATTACCACATCCCTGCAACATCACCGCCAACAGTGCTGCACAGGACAATGCCATCAGTGACGATCTGGCCATACTGCCACTCCTTCCGAAACTCATTCCCCGACTCAACCCACATGAATCCGTACGGTCGGCCTACTATAGTCGATATTCAAAAGACAACGGAGCGACATATCGCAATATTGACAACAGCACTGACAGCATTGAAACGATAAACAAAGAGAACTGACATACCCGTAGCAAGGCGGCATGCCTTGCTACGGATCAGGGATTCATAACCTGCCGAATGATCTGCTCTTTCAGCAAAGGAATCTGGTTCGTCAGCGACAGGCCGGTATTTCGCATCCAGCGCAACAACAGATGATCACTACCAAACAACTGCTGGAAGCCCTGCATAATGACCATCACCGCCAGATTATGCGGTTCACGACGACGCTGATAGCGTGCCAGCAATAATGCATCAGCATAATCGCCACCGCGCTCACAGGCACGGTGAATCTCCTCGGACAACTGCCGGGCATCCAACAGCCCGAGGTTCACCCCCTGCCCGGCCAGTGGATGGATAGTATGGGCGGCATCCCCCATCACAACAACACGTCCCCGGTAATACTGCCGGGCATGCCGCTGCCGAAGGGGCATACAATACCGTTTATCCGTTGATACTACCCGACCAAGCCTTTGCTCAAAGGCACTTTCCAACGCATGACAAAAGGCCTCATCTGAAAGTGTCATGATCTGCTGCGCCTTATCAGGCACCAACGACCAGACAATGGAGCAGTAATGGGTTTCGCAATCACTGAGCAGAGGAAGAAACGCCAATGGGCCGGAGGGCAGAAAGATCTGCCACGCGGTATCCTGATGGTACTGCTCCGTCTGCACCGTCGTGACGATAGCGTGATGCTGGTAATCCCATTCACGGGTCGGGATACCCGCCATCCGCCGAACCGGAGAATGCGCGCCATCCGCGGCAATCACCAGTCGACTCTGCAGGTGATCACCAGACTGTGTATTTAATTGCACGCCATCATCGGTCTGCCGCAGAGAAGCAATTTCCTTATGCCCCAGCAACGTAACATCGGTCTCACTCAGACGTTGCAGCATAGCACTGGTTGTAACGCGGTTTTCGACAATATGCCCCAGTGTGTCCAACCCCGCTTCGCCGGCAGTAAAACGGATATTGCCGGTACCGTCTGCATCCCAGACTGTCATACCGGTATACGGTGAAATCCGGGCATCACGCATCAATGCCCAGGCACCCACTTCATCCAGCAATTGCCGGGACGATTCTGTCAATGCACATACCCGCGGATCATACTGCCCCGGTACGGTTTTGATTTCTGACGAAAGTGAACCAGCATCGACAAGAGCAATACGTAACGGTAAGTCTGACAGCGCCATGGCCATCGCCAGACCATTAATACCACCACCAACAACCGTGATGTCATAGGATTGGCTATCCGCAGAAGCAGTTTGGCTCATAGACGCCCTCCCAGCCCCATGGCCTGTCTCGCGAACCACCCTTTCAGCGGCCCGCAAAGGTCCAGCGCCACAAGCCCAACATTCCGTGCGCCCTGCAGCCATTTTCCGGACAGTACGGACTGTTCACTAAACAGCTTGACCACATAATCACTGAAGTGGATTGTCTGGAATTGATCCTGTTTCTGTCGGGCCAGATATGCCTGCAATGTCGCCAGTTCACCAATACCTGCGCCGCTCTTCAAGGCACTGGTAATCGTCTCTGACAAGGCAATGGCATCACGTAATGCCAGGTTGAAGCCCTGACCCGCCACCGGATGCAAACTGTGGGCAGCGTTACCCAATACCACAAGACCCGGACCTACCTGCTCTGTTGCCAGCTTCAATGCCAATGGATAACTGAAGCGCTGTCCCACCTTACGGAAACGGCCAACCCGGTAGCCAAAACGCTCCTGCAATTCATTCAGAAAGTCATCGTCGGTCAGTTCAAGCCGTTCTCGGGCCAGGTCATCCGGCATTGTCCATACCAGAGCACACCGACCTTCTGGCAGCGGAAGCAACGCCATCGGTCCCTCGTCCGTAAAACGCTCATAAGCCACCTGACCGTGATGCTGGTCCGGCGTGATACTCGTGATAATGGCTGTCTGATGATAGTGGTTGACAGACTGTTCCAGCCCCATATCGTGGCCGAGAGAGGAGCGTCCACCATCGGCTAACACAATCAGGGTTGCGGATACCGGATATGTTTTCCCTTGCCTGCTCACTTCCAGCGTCGCGCCCTCTGGGGTCGGCTGCAAATGACGCACTTCAGCAGGGCAAAGGAACTCGATACCTTCAGTTTTCTGTATTTGCTCCAGCAGTACTTTACCAAGCCACTGGTTATCGACCACATATCCCAGCGCCGCCACCTCGTAATCGGTTGCATTCAGGCGGGTCATACCAAAGTGGCCACGGTCAGATACATGGATATGGCGAATCGGCTCCACGCGCTCAGCAAGCGATGGCCAGATGCCCATCGCGTCATAGATTTCCCGGGTCCCCCAGGACAACGCCGACGATCGGCCATCATAGCTGGGCTGATAATCCAGCTGCTCAGGACGTAATGGCACGGCTTCAAACACGGCAATCCGGAAATCCGGGTTCGGCACAGATTGTCGGAGCGACAGGGCCAGACTGGCACCAACCATACCGCCTCCGATAATCACCACATCATAATGTGTACTGCTATCCATGGTTATCTCTGAACTGATTCGATGTATTCTGACCAACGGATTTGAAGCATCAGGACCAATCCTGTCCCTTCATCAGGGCTTCAATGGCATCCGGATCTTTCTCTGCAGCAGACGTCAGGATCTCACAACCTTCCGCAGTCATCAGGACATTGTCTTCAATACGGATACCGATACCACGCCATTTTTCCTCAACGTCGGCATTATCCGGCGCGATATAGAGACCCGGCTCAACCGTCAACACCATACCCGGCTCAAACTTGCGCCACTGCCCGTTTACCTTGTGATTGCCAACATCGTGGACATCCATACCCAGCCAATGCCCCGTACCGTGCATATAAAAGGGCCGGTAGGCTTCATCCTTGATCAGCTGATCCACATCGCCTGACAATATCCCCAGATCAACCAATCCTTCAGTCAGTGTACGAACCGCTGCATCATGGAATGCCGTCCAAGGATTACCCGGTCGAATGGTCGCAATCGCCTGCTCCTGAGCTTTCAGCACCAGTTTATACAGAGCCCGCTGCTCCGTTGAAAAAACGCCATTGACCGGAAACGTCCGGGTAATGTCAGCGGCATAATTATCGAGTTCACAGCCGGCATCAATCAGCACCAGATCACCATCACACATCTGCCGGTCATTCTCGGTATAGTGCAGGATACAGGCATTATCGCCGCTACCAACAATCGAGTTATAAGCCGGAACACGGGCGCCATGATGAATAAACTCATGCTGTAACTCGGCCTCCAGCTGATATTCGTACAACCCCGGACGACACATCGCCATGGCCCGCCGATGGGCGCCAGCACTGATGGCACAGGCCTCTCGCATGATTTCCAGCTCTGCGTCCGACTTGAACAGACGCATCTCATGCACCAGCAGATCCAGGCCTGACACTACCGAGGGTGCTACAGCTCCCCGCCGTTCACGGGCTTTGAGATTATTGACCCAGCCATTGAGCCGACCATCAAACTCTGGCAGCACACCCAGCGTGTAATAGATCGTCTGTCGCCCATCCAACAGGCCAGGCATGACCTGATCCAGTTCACTGATGGAAAAAGCCTGATCCAGACCATACTGCTGGACGGCACCTTTCTGCCCGGCCCGGCGGCCATGCCAGGTTTCCATCAGGGGATCACGATCACGACAAAAGAGTATACTCTCCCCCCCTTCACGCCCCGGCATCAGCACCAGCACCGCTTCCGGCTCATTGAATCCCGTGAGGTAATAGAAATCGCTGTCTTGCCGGTAAAGATACTCGGAGTCGCGGTTGCGGATCTTTTCCGACGCTGCCGGCAATATTGCAACACCGTCTGCACCTATCTGCTGCATCAGCTGTTGGCGTCGCTTGCCATATTCTGTCATCGCCAGTTTTTTCATAGTGTCCGATCCGGTTGATATTCTGGGAGGCTACGCCCTGTCCCTATCAGGCAATGAGGTCAGTGGAGAGAACCTGTAGATTGACCCGCTTCAGCCTCGGAGGAACCTTCACTCTCGCCAAACAACATCAGTGTGGCCATACGCAGGTATTCACTGACTTCCAGAAAATCCTTCTCTGACGCTTCGGAGTCATCCAGATCGTCAAACTGAACCTGAGCAATACTGGCAAAATCCGTCAGGATGCTCGCCACTTCTTCTGAGAGGTCAGCCTCACTGCGGCCACTCAATCCATAACCGCCAAGAAATCCCTGACACCACTGACCAAGCGCCTGGGTACGCTGCCCAAGCGCCTCATCGTCATCAGGCAGCAGGGGCTGAAAGGAATAATCCTCGGATTGTAACTTGCCCAGCGTATCATCGTAGAGCTGTAACAAAACGGCCTTCGCGGCCGCATCCAGCGTCTGGGTGACCGCCATATGCTCGGCAGCCGTGGCCAGCCAGGCACCATGGGCAGGACGTTGGCCTGCGCAATATTGCCCGCAGAGCAAACCGTGCAGTTCCGAAGGCGACTGATAAGATTGCAGTTCAAGGAACAGGTTGCTCAGCCGATCAAAACTGACCGGCGCCAGACCTGAAGCATCAGTAGTCATGGGAGAATATCCGCCAATTCAAGATTGCCCCGAGTGTACCGCAAGGCGTCTGGGGGAGCGAGATTCATCCGGCAGAAAAAATAATGGTCATTTTGACCGGAATCAGGGCGACAATCTCTTGTTACCGTCAACACCAAAAGGATATAGTAAAACATTGATAATCCAAAGATTGTCTGACGGCCACATGGAACCCAAAGAACTGTCGATGTTGAGCAGAAAAGTCGATGAACTCATCGTACTCTGCAATCACCTGCGTCAGGAGAACCGTATCCTGCGAGCCGGCGAGCACGCCTGGAAGCAGGAACGCGCACAACTGATTGAAAGAAACGAGATGGCACGTACTAAGGTCGAAGCAATGATCGGCCGGTTACGGGCGCTTGAGCAGGAAACATGATATGAGCAATGAACAGCTCACTACCACGGTCAACATCCTGGACAAGGATTACCGGATCAGCTGTCCACCGGAAGAGCAGGAAGCCCTGAGTTCTGCGGCTCGCTACCTCGACAGCAAGATGCGCGAAATCCGAGCCTCCGGAAAGGTGATCGGCCTTGAGCGCATTGCCGTCATGGCGGCCTTGAACATTGCCCACGACATGCTCATCGCCAACCGGGAAGCTAACGCACTTAAGGAAGACACCCAGCGGCACATCCAGATCCTGGTTGAACGGCTGGACGACGCCCTGCACGAGCATAACCAGCTCGAACTCTGATTGCGATTCGAACTAATAAAGGGCTGGTAACTCCCGCCCGCCTGCCGATATAATCCTTCACAAGACTCTCTGGTCTGATCGCCAGTCATGAACTGTCCCTGAGGCGATAAATACCATCCTGGGGGTTCCACGTGGATGCCAGCGTGCAGGTTCACCTTGCAGTGAAAAGCCCAACGTATCCCAGCAGCCTCCACCTTGAAGCATGGCTTCAAGGGCTATTCTGACAGCGTCAGCACTGGGGAGCCTTGTTTTATCGCACGACCTTTCTTATCGACGCCAATCACTTCACATAACAACGGATTGCCAGCTAGGGAATGACGCCAAAACAGCAGTTGCTTCAGAAAAAACAGCTCAGGCAAATTCTGCGGGAACGGCGCCGTCAACTATCCGTTTCAGAACAACACCACGCCAGCCATCACCTGAAAAAAATTCTGTGCCGACAGCACTGCTACCTGAAAAGTCAGCGTATTGCACTTTACCTGACCAACGATGGCGAGATTGATCCAAAAGAGATTGCCCAGAAAGCATGGCAGCAAGGCAAGCAATGCTTTCTACCAGTTTTGCACCCGCTAAGGCCGGGCTGGCTGCAGTTTTTACCCTGGACGCCCACCACCCGCATGAAAAAAAACCGGTTCGGTATTCCAGAACCTGATGCACGTTTCTATCAACCCGTACCTGTCTGGTCACTGGATCTCGTCTTGTTACCACTTACCGGATTCGACCGGAAAGGTCATCGCATGGGTATGGGCGGTGGATTCTATGACAGAACGTTTGCCTTCATTAACACTCCCGGATGCATCAGGGCTCCACAACTGATTGGGCTTGCCCATGAGTGCCAGCGGGTTGATCACTTGCCGATTAACAGCTGGGATATACCACTCGCCGGCATTGCCAGCGACCAACGATTTTATACAACCAGCTAATATTCAACCCAGCATCTGTGCGGTAGCAGTAGTTACCACACCAATAGGAAACAGAAAAATAATCGCTGCAACAGGATCAAGCTTACGCCATTGAAACATGTTCACATCACTCCGGAATAACAGGCCAACTTCAATTCAACACCGGATACGCACAAATAGAGCCATCCACTTAAACAGTGCAAATCATAGATAGACATCGCAACGCATACTGTGACGTGTTGCAAGGTTTGCCCAATAAAGTAGCAAGCGGATAACCATTTTGCTCATTCTCTCGCAATAACATTTTCTGTTATTAGCAGAAACGCAATTCCGTTCTAACATGCTCTGTGAACAGACTATATAAAGGCTGTATTTTCTCCCCATTTTTTTCAGGATTCAGTCATGTCAAAAACAATTGCCCTTTTAGCTATTACCGTCGTAATCAGCCTGACCGGATTTCAGATTAGCCATGCCCAGGAACAATCGGACACCGCCGAAACCTATACCCAGCAAATGGCAGGAGGCTGGTCACCCGTCAGCGTTGACGAGCAGGTAATGAATGCCGCCTATTTTGCCGCCAGTGCCATTCATGATGGTGAACTGCAAAATGTGCTTTCAGCCAAACAGCAAGTGGTTGCCGGCATGAACTACGCCATGGTGCTGGAAATGGATAACGGCCACCAATGGGAACCATTGTCTATCAAAACCTCGACAACGTTTACAGCATTACCAGTAAAAAACGCCTGCATTAATTCACTGGCCACTAAATTGCATTTTGGTGGTAGTGATAAGGCTACCACCAACACAACTATGCTGATTACCGCCCATCAGAAAACTGAAAAATAAAAACGCACTGTCTGCACAGTTTCCTAAGCTTTTCGTAGTTTTATATCTCCCTCATAACAACAGCTATCAGCTTCGGATACCGTGGAAATCCTGACAAATGCTCAATAAATTAATTCTGGTCACCTGCCTTGGCGCCATGCTGGAATATTATGATTTCACCCTGGTGCTGTTGTTTGCCAACGACCTGGCCAAACTCTTTTTGCCGGAAGCAGACCAGTCAGGCTTTCTCTGGATTATTGCCATACACACAGCCGGTTATTTTATCCGCCCGCTGGGTGGCATTGCCTTCAGCCATTTTGGTGATCGTATCGGGCGCAAACGGTTATTTCGAATATCCATTCTAATCATGACCTTTGCCACACTGGGCATGGGTCTATTGCCGACCTACGCAACGATCGGTTATCTGGCCACCGCGCTCCTGATCATTCTACGATCATTGCAGGGCATTTCAGTCGGAGGCGAATTTCCTGGTGCAGTCGTATTTGCAGCTGAGCACGTCCCTCCTCATCTCAAAGGTCTGATCACCTATGCAATTGGTGCCTGTGGTCTACTGGGTGTCATGCTGGCTTCAACCATCGGCATGCTGACCCACTCATTACTGTCCGAAGATGAACTGTACAACTGGGGATGGCGCCTCCCTTTTATCGCCGGAAGCATTCTGGGTGTCAGCGGCTACATTATGCGTCGAAGCCTGTCCGAAACACCGCTATTTAGTCGACTCATTGCAGCAAAACAGGTGGTTAGCATCCCTCTGCTGACGCTTTTTCAAACTCAGGGCAAAACACTGGCGATAGCCATGGGTATGAACATCGCCTCAGTCACCATGCTATCGATGTATACCTTCATGGTGCCTTATGCCACCCGACACCTGGGTATGAATCAAAGCACTGTATATGAAATTATGACTGCCACCCTGCTTATGACAGCGATGCTGACACTGGTATTTGGCTGGCTATCCGATCGCGGCATTAACCGACGCCTGGCTCTTCTTATCAGTAACTCAAGTTACGCAGTAACGAATAACCTTAGCTGCTCGAATGATGCCCGCAGAGCGGTCATGTAAATCTTCGCCCTGAGCTGAAAATGATTGACCTTCAGTTTCAGGGAGAGTGTTTCCAACCTGAAAGCTGAGTAAATC
>MUIA01000327.1 GCA_002084115.1 Oceanospirillales bacterium LUC14_002_19_P2
TGATGGGGTTGCCGACATGTCTGATCCTTCAGAAGTTTTGATCTATACAAATCAATCGTCTTCTAAAGGCTATTTCTGTTGCAATCCCTCACTTTTCATCCGCCAACCTGTAAAAGCACCCATTTTCACAGACTGGTTCAGGTAAGTTGGTAAGACGGGAAAATTTTCCTGAAGCAATTCATCAATAAGCTGTAACGGTAATTTTGCCTGTGGTTGGAACTGGTTGACAATGCCCCCTTTCACAGCCAGTTTCTGATTATGATCTTCTTTTAACTCTTGAATTTCAGCCAAAACCCCAAAAAGTGCCTGTCTAGAAAAAGCATCACAGTCAAAAGGAATCAAGCAACCTTCGGCAGCAATCAAAGCGGATCGCGCATAAAAATTTAATGCTGGAGCCGTGTCTATATAGATACGATCATATTTTCCCGACAGCGTTTTAAGCGCATCACGCAATTTATAAATTTTATGCTTACTCTCTAGCTTATGTTGTAGTTCTTCCAGCTTTTGACTGGCCGGCATAACATCCAGGTTATCAAACTGCGTGTGGTGAACAAACTCCGAAGGCTCTTTGGTAAAAAGATTGAAAGAGAGTGTCTGTTCAAACAGGTCAGCAACGGTATTTTTCAGCGCCTCTGGACCATAGCCCAGCAGATAATGCGTCGCATTCCCCTGTGGATCCAAGTCAACGACTAGGGTCTTCAAGCCTTCACTGGCACTGATTGCAGCAAGGTTACAGACAATACTGGATTTACCAACACCACCTTTCTGATTAAATACCACCCGCCGCATGTCGTTTCCCCCTGATTATCGGCATGGCCATGGCATGACGGTAACTGTCATCCGACCGCAATTCAATAGTTTATGAGATTCACCACTAAAAACGGCAACGCTCTGTCCGGTAGCACTACGTATTGTCACTGATACCAAACAAACTACGATAGAGCTAACTCAGTCAACAACAATCAACAGATGTCGTGTTCCAACCATGCTGCCAATCACTGAGACGGAACCGTTCGCTCCTCCAAGAGAAACCGCCAACCTCCTACTTGATATTGCTATTTTACAGCTACGATGTGGCGCGCATACAGAACGGGTTAATCGCAATGTAAAACGGTTTGCCCATGCGCTCGGCTATGAGCCTGAACTGTTTTTTTCTTTTTCGGGCGTGACTCTCACCCTGCAAAATCAGCAGCACACCATCACCCTGTTTCGTCGCGTCGAGACCCACGGCATAAAGTTAAGCGTTCTGGTAGGGGTTAGCCGCCTGAGCTGGCGGGCACTGGAAGAACGACTGTCCATTGATGAGATTAGGGAAGAAGTCTATCGACTGAAAGAAAGTCCTGCTTACCCATTTCCCCTGATCGTCGTCCTGGTATCACTGGCCTGTGCCAGCCTGGCCCGGCTTTTTGGCGCAGATGCGCTCGTCATGGTGACCACCGCTGTTGCCACCATGGCCGCCCTTGTCACACGACAGACCCTTCAGCAATGGGGATTCAACATATTTCTGGTGATTGCCTGTTCTGCTTTTACGGCCGTTGCAATCAGTGGGCTGGGCGTCCATCTGGAAATAGGAAAGTCACCTCATCTGGCCATAGCTACTTCCGTTCTTTTTCTAGTGCCTGGTGCACCGCTGATTAATGCCGTTATCGATCAAATCAATGGCCATATACTGGTTGGCGTAGCACGCGGCATCATGGGGACGGTTATAGCCTTCGCGATAGCGCTTGGCATGCTGGTCGCCCTGAACATGCAAGGACTTGGGCAACCATGATGCCTGGAATAGAAACATTTATGGAAGCCGCCTTCTGGTCAGCAGCTACTGCCATCGGATTCGGTGTACTCTTTCATGTTCCGCACCGTTCGCTCGGGCTAGTAGCCCTGCTGGGGGCTCTCGGCTATTGCCTCCGCGTTGCCTGGCTGGCTCATGGCGGCGGGATTGTCCCGGGAACCCTGCTGGCCTCATGCACCATTGGTGTGGGCAGCATGGTTCTCTCTTATTTCATCCACTCTCCAGCTGTCGTTTACTCAATGCCGGCTGTCATCCCGATGGTGCCTGGCACTTATGCCTATAAAACCATGATTGGCCTGATGCAAATTGCGGACAGTGGCGCCACACTCGATGTGCTTATAAAAACGGTTAACAACGGATTAACTACCGGCTTTATTCTGGTCGTACTGGCCATCGGTGTTTCCGTGCCTAACCTGTTGCTTAGGGGAAGGAGTATCCGTGAGATTCGCTGGCTGCCAGCCAAAAAATCTGACAGCCCGCCGGAATAAGGTCACATATCTGTGGATAAGGCTCGTTCCCGTTGATAAGCCTCATAATCCGGTACAAGGCGCTCAAATGACTGGTTGAATAACGGTGATGAAATAATAAAATCTGCAGAGGACGCATTGCAGGCCACCGGAATATTCCAGACAGCTGCCAGCCGCAACAATGCTTTAACATCTGGATCGTGAGGCTGGGAAGATAGTGGATCCCAGAAGAATATCAAGGTATCCAGCCTTGATTCTGCAATCATGGCTCCAATCTGCTGATCCCCACCCAGTGGGCCGCTCATGAGAGGATGAACCTTTAACCCAAGCTGCTGATTCAATAACGCTCCCGTGGTACCTGTCGCGTAAAGATGGTGCGATGCGAGCTGTTGCTTGTGTCGCTCACACCATACCAACAGATCAGCTTTTTTGTTGTCATGGGCAACCAGCGCAACATGCCGACACTCGGGCATTATTACAGTTTTGTAGTGCATGGCATTAACTCATAAAAACAGGCCTATACGAAAAAGGCTGCCTGACGGCAGCCTTAGCCCGGATATTTCATAAATAAAGGCAAGTTCCGTCCAATTCCAAATTCTGGTTAACTTGAACACCGATTCTGGTTTGCTTGAACACCCCCGACACCTTACGTATTGGCGAACCTGATTTTTAGACCAGGTGTTCATTTGCTTCCAGTTTTCCCATTTTCTTCCG
>MUIA01000179.1 GCA_002084115.1 Oceanospirillales bacterium LUC14_002_19_P2
TTAATAACGAAATCGCATCAATGAAATTTTGAAAGAGCCTGGAATTCATAACAGTCATCCCCTGATAGCCGGATGGTTCAGGGAGTATAGGTCAACCAACCATCAGGGGTAACTTAGCCTGACCAGACCATGGAACAGGTCACATTGACCGTCAAAACATGGCATCTTCCAACAGTAAACCTGGGACGTTTTCCGATGCACGCCGTCTGCTGCAACTGCAGTGGCGGGTGTGCTGCACTATGGATACTCTTTGCGTGGTGCAATACGTGTCTGGAACCTTCAGGCGGTGAGTTTTGCTGCCAACATTGCCATATGCCGGCAGCCCCCGGCGAGACATGCCCATAAGGAATCCATCCCTGAAACAGGCTGCAGGCCAGCTCAAATAATCGAGCTGGCTTTTAATAGATACCGCTCAATGCTTTTCTCTGCTTCGGCAGTTACCTTACGCTCTCTGCTTTATCTCCGGCTTCACGTCCCTTATCGTTGAAACCATCACCGTCTATTTTTCGTATCTGTCCAGACAGGTACCTGACAGGGGTAGAGTTTATGTACGACTCGGTTAAAGACTATTACGGCAAGGTGCTGCAGGGCTCCGATGATCTCAAGACCAACGCCTGCTGTACGGGCGCGGAATTACCTGCCTATATCCGCTCAGCACTGAGCGACATCCACGACGAAGTGCTGACTCGCTACTATGGCTGCGGCCTGATCGCACCACAGCAACTCAAGGGCTGTCATATCCTGGATCTTGGCAGCGGTTCCGGCCGCGACTGCTATGTACTGTCCAGGCTGGTAGGTGAGGAAGGCGCTGTGGTCGGTGTTGATATGACACCTGAACAACTGGAGGTTGCCAACCGCCATATCGACTACCACACCGACAAGTACGGCTATAAGCAACCCAATGTCCGCTTTCTGGAAGGGTACCTTGAACGGCTCCATGAGCTGGACCTGCCTGACAACAGTTTCGATATTATTGTGTCCAACTGTGTGATCAACCTGTCACCCGATAAACCCGCCGTACTGCGTGAAGCGTTGCGCCTGCTCAAGCCCGGTGGCGAGCTTTACTTCTCCGATGTCTACGCCAGCCGCCGTGTACCAACCGAACTGCTGGAAGACCCGGTACTCTATGGGGAATGCCTGAGCGGCGCCCTCTACTGGAATGATTTCATCACATTGGCGAAACAAACCGGTTTCCTGGATCCACGCTTGGTAGAAAGCAGCCCCATCACCATCGAAAACCGCGCAATTGAAGAAAAAATCGGCCATATCGATTTTTGGTCCGCCACCTGGCGCCTTTTCAAGTTGCCGGAACTGGAGTCTGCCTGTGAAGATTATGGGCAGGCGGTCATCTA
This sequence comes from Oceanospirillales bacterium LUC14_002_19_P2, assembly GCA_002084115.1. Classification (GTDB taxonomy): domain Bacteria; phylum Pseudomonadota; class Gammaproteobacteria; order Pseudomonadales; family Endozoicomonadaceae; genus Kistimonas. Next base: position 1,353 of record MUIA01000179.1, read on the forward strand.
CAAAGGTACCATTGAGCACTGCCCGAAGCAGTTTGTTCTGGATAATCATCACCTGATCGAAACCGGCAAAGTCTTCCCGGTCTGCGGCAATACCTGGCAGATGCTGCATGAAACCCGCTTCCGGGAACATTTCGAGTTTATCGGGGATATGTCGACCCATTACGGTATCTACGCCGACTGCGGGACACCGGTACCCTTTGAATCACAGACAACCACCGAAAGCAGCGGCGGTTGTTGCTGACGAACGTCTGCGGGCGAACCCATGGTGTCGCCCGCATGCTGCTTCAGGAAACACGGAAAACGCATGGAACTGATTGCAAAAGAACAAACCCACAGTCACCAATGGCATTACACGACAGACGGATCACCCAGAGGATATATTGATCCCCACGCCCTGCGGGAGCTGTGGTTTCATACCGGTACAGCCTGCAACCTGGCTTGCCCTTTCTGCCTGGAAGGCTCCAGCCCCGGTGATAACCGCCTGCAGCTGATGAAGCTGGACGACGTGCGCCCTTTCATTGATGAAGCCGTCAGCCTTGGCGTTGAACAGTTTTCCTTTACTGGTGGCGAGCCCTTTGTGGCAAAAGATATGGTCAAGATTCTTGCCTACGCCAGCCACTTCCGCCCCTGCCTGGTACTGACCAACGGAACAGAACCGGTGTTGCAGCGGCTGCATCAGATCGCGACGCTAGCCACGAGTGCCCACCCGGTTTCATTCCGGGTCAGCATTGACTACCCCGACCGTGAGCAACACGACAACGGCCGCGGAAAAGGAAGTTTCGATAACGCACTCAACGGTCTTAAAGAACTGCACTCGCTGGGATTTCATGTCTCTGTCGCCAGACAAATGGCCTCAGATGAAGACACCAATGCCGTCACAGCTGAATACCGAGCACTGTTCAGACAACATCATTTACCGGAAGATCTGACCCTGGTCGCCTTTCCCGATTTCATGCCTCCCGGCAGTACCGTGGAAACACCCCAGATCACTGAGCACTGCATGACCCATTACCAGACAGAGGAAAGTCGCCGTTATTTCATGTGTGCATTCAGCAAAATGGTCATCAAAACCAAAGGACTGATGAAAGTTTACGCCTGCACCCTCGTCGATGATGATCCGGAATACGACCTGGGCCGCACCCTGACCGAAAGCCTGAACCAGCGGATCAGCATGAAGCATCACCGTTGCTTCAGTTGCTTCTCCTACGGTTCATCCTGCAGCGAAATGACCGATTGAGGTGGCCTGTGAAAAAAAGCGTTGGTGTCCTGATCCTCTCACTGACTCTGCTGGCTACCGGCTGTAGCTGGATGCCCTGGCAACGCACGTTTCAGCCGGCCACATTCAGTGATCTGCCCGGCTGGAACAGCGAAGAAGCCAACGGGCTCAAAACCTCACTGATGCATAGTTGCGCGGTCTATCAAAAACGTTCAGGGCCTGTCAGTGACAATGCCCTGTTTGGCACCTACGAACAGTGGCAACCGCTCTGTGACCAGTTGGCTGAAACCAACGGCAGCGCACTCACAACATTCTTTCAGGATAACTTTGACGTTTACCGTGTCGCGCCATGGGAAGAGGGCCTGTTTACGGGATACTACTCCCCTCTGCTTTACGGCAGCCGTCAACAATCCGAACGCTACCATGTTCCCCTGATCGACAAACCTGCCGATCTGGTGATGTTTAATCCCAAAGACTTTGGCATGGAAGAAGACGCCGTGCTGAAAGGTAAACTCAACCGGGGCTGGCTGATTCCCTACGATGACCGTGAAGGCATCAACCGCCGATTTGCCAAAGGCCATTACCGGGATGATGTCGTACTCTGGGTGGACGACACTGTTGATCGGTTTTTCCTGCAGATTCAGGGTTCCGGCTTTGTGCAGCTGGATACTGGAGAACAGGTTTACGTGAGAATCTCTGGTCGCAACGGGCACCCCTACTTTGCCATTGGCCGCTACCTGAAACGGGAAGGTCTGCTGGAAACGGTCACAATGCAAAGCATACGGCAGTGGCTGAAGGATAATCCGGACCGGTTGGAGGAAGTGCTCTACCAGAACCGGGATTTCATCTTTTTCAGCGAAAGGCCGGAAGGTGGCCCGATTGGCGCGCAGGGTGTTGTCCTGACCCCGGATCGCAGTGGCGCCGTTGACCGCAGCCTCATTCCCCTGGGAACCCCGCTGTGGCTGGAAACCACACTCACGTCAGATGACAACAGCCACTGGGCCCATGCCATGACGGCACAGGATGTCGGTTCGGCGATCAAGGGCAAGGTCAGGGCGGATATTTTCTTTGGCGCTGGCGAAAAGGCCGCGAAGAAAGCCGGCCACCAGAATGCCGGTGGCAAGCTGTATGTCTTTGTACCGCGAGTAAAGGAAGAATCACGGTAAGCGCGGCAATTGCAGCGCTTACCATTCTGAGAGTCAGGCCATCTCGAGAATCTTATCGACAAGCCGGTTAATACCGGTTGCCGCTTCACTGATACTGCCGGCCAGCATATAGGCCGGCGTTGTCACCAGCTTATTGTCTTCATCCACCACGATATCGTGCACCGGACAGTCCACATGCTCAGCTCCGGTCACTCGGATGGCCTCGGCAGTTTCACCATCATTGCCAATGGTGCAGCGGACTCCGGCACCAAACAGCTTGCCGGCCATAGCCGGGGCAATACAGATCAGACCAACCGGTTTCTTCGCTTCGGCAAACGCCTGAACGGTTTTTAAGACATCAGCCTGTACCGTCATATCCGCGCCGGTCAGTGCAAAATCCGAGAGGTTCTTGGCTGCACCAAAACCACCGGGAATGATCAGTGCATCATAATCTGTAGCCTGACACTCAGCTAAATCACGGATATTGCCACGGGCCAGACGCGCCGCTTCCACCAGCACGCTGCGGGATTCCGGCATTTCCTCGCCGGTCACATGGTTGATGACATGGTGCTGGGGAGTATCCGGTGCAAAACACTGGTACTCTGCGCCATTCTGATCGAGTCTCAACAGGGTAATGACTGACTCATAGATTTCTGAACCATCAAAGACGCCGCAACCGGAGAGAATCACTGCAATACGTTTGTTCATAGGGACTCCTCACTTCGAGAGATTGTCTTCAAGAAATGTCAGTAACCGGACTTCTGCCGCTTTTGCCGCGGTCCGATCATAGGAATTCATGGCAGACGGGGCATCGAACACATGCTCAACCCCAGGGAAAAACCGGGTTTCCACGGGATAGTCATTGGACTGGTAACGATCAAACACATCAACACATTCTGCGGTATCAATCACCGTATCCTGTCCGGCAAGAAACACTAAGGTGGGTTGTTTTACGGCCCACGCACTGCGAAATCGGGCGGGAAAACCACAATAGGGATAATACGCCGCCACCGCACGGACACCGTCCAGTGCCTGTGTATCCTTATCATCGGAACCGTGAACAGAATCAGAGCCATAAGCCAGGGCGTCCAGTACCGTCCAACCGCCATGGGAGTAGCCGAGCAGCGCGAGCCGGTCAGCCGCTACATAAGGCAGCTGCCGAACATGTGACAACGCAGCCCTTACATCCACCACCCGTTCATTGCCCCACAGCGCATGCCCTTTGCAAACGGGGCGAGGCGTCAGGTTACGACCACTGAAGCTATCCACCAGAATGGCCACATAGCCATTGTCCCGCAGCCACTCGCCCCGTGGCCTTGAGATTTCTGGTTGCGGCCCGCCGCAACCGTGGAAGACCAGCACTGTTGGGAATGGCCCGTCACCCTCGGGCCGGTAAATTTCATACCAGGGCGAGAGCAGGTCACTGATCGCCTCGCGGGTGCGGGACTCAGGAAAAAGCGCACGGGCATAGGGCCAGAGACCAGCCACCATTCCGATGATGGCCAGTAGGAAGAGTCCCACCACAAGCCTGCGTTTTATCCGATAGGTCATCTTAAGCCTGTTCTGCTGTTATTCTGCCAACACCATACTAAATCCCTCTCAAAACAGCCATGTGGGAACGGTTCCCATGAAGTGATTGTCCAACAATCAGACCAGCCAGATACCCCCTGTGACGCACAAAAGGCCTGTACCTCTGCATCACGAAAACTGGTAGGCTGTTACTCATTCAGTACAGAGGAGAGAGACAATGGCAGCGGTACGGTGGATACTCGGACGCCTGATTTTACTGCTCAACACCCTGATACCCGTGGGCAGTGTGAAGCGGTCACCAGAGGCTCAGGCCATTGTTGACCGGGCAACAACCACCCTGGTGCTTTACCAGTTTGAAGCCTGTCCTTTCTGCGTGAAGGTTCGTCGTGGCATGAAACGACTGGGGCTCAAGATCGAAACCCGGGATGCCAAACGCTGCCCACAAGCCCGTGAAGAACTCCTTCAGGGCGGCGGCAAGGTCAAAGTCCCCTGCCTGCGCATTGAAAAGGAAAATGGTGAAGTCCGCTGGATGTACGAATCCTCCGATATCATCAGCTATCTTGAGCAACACTTTGCACCGGGACAGGAATCCGTGACTCAGTGCCGGGCTGCCAGCCGCTGAGAAGCGACCGCTTCATCCAACGCAAACCCTTTACGTGACGTCATGAAGCAGCTGCTTGCCATCGCAATGACAGCTGCCGTTATCATCAGCAACAAGGGTCCCTTGTCGTACCCCTTTTGACTCAGCAGTTCCAGCACATAATACCAATCGTATTTTCTAAGTCCTAAGCCTGATGCCAGCTATCCTTAGGCATCATCAACGAATTCTCTTTGAAACGATGTCTCGCCGACCACAGTTACCCGAAGGTTTTGAGAATAT
>MUIA01000377.1 GCA_002084115.1 Oceanospirillales bacterium LUC14_002_19_P2
AATCAATATTCTCAAAACCTTCGGGTAACTGTGGTCGGCGAGACATCGTTTCAAAGAGAATTCGTTGATGATGCCTAACGATAGCTGGCATCAGGCTTAGGACTTAGAAAATACGATTGGTATCAGTACCCAGCATGGGCGTTCTGCCTAATCCGCCGCCCACGAGGACACGGAAGCCTAGTTCTGCGTCTGCATTTCTAACCAGTTCCAGACCGATATCATGGGCCTGAGTGGCTGCACGATCTTCATGGGCGCCATTAACCGCAATTTTGAATTTGCGTGGCAGAAATGCGAATTCCGGATGGAAGGTCGACCATTGGCGAATGATTTCACACCAGGGGCGGGGATCCTCAATTTCATCCTCGGCGACACCGGCAAACTGGTCGGTGGTTGTGTTACGGATGCAGTTACCACTGGTCTGGATGGCATGCATTTCTACGCTGGCCAGCTCGGCAAGAATATCGGGCACCTGTTCCAGCGCCGGCCAGTTCAACTGGATATTCTGACGGGTGGTCAAATGGGCGTAGCCTTTGTCGTAGGTTTCGGTGATGTCGGCGATTTTTCGCAGTTGTGCAGTGCTGATCATGCCGTAGGGTACCGCGATACGCAGCATTGGTGCATGTCGCTGGACATAGAGACCATTCTGCAGGCGCAGGGGTAGAAACTGTTCTTCGCTCAGCGCTCCGGCAAGATAGCGCTGAGTTTGATTGGAAAATTGCTGGACTCGCTCTGCCACCAGTGTTTTGTCATGCTGATCGTATTGATACATGGTGTGTCTTTTTTCTGGTTTCTGGCCAAGCATCCTGCCGGCATTGTTTTTATCAAGGAAGAATTGCTGAGCAAAATACCAATGCATATATATTTAAAAGTAATATTTAGTCGCAAATATCTATATAAAAGTAATAAAAAAAGACCGTCGCTTGTTGAATCTGCTGACATCCGCTAGGCTGGACGGGTGTTTCTTAAAGTAATCAGGAGGGAAGAGAATGCCTCAGAGCACTGAACAGACCGACAGCAAGGTGGATGCATGGTCGGCCGTTGCGTTGATTATGATTGTCGTGGTGGCTGCTGTTTACTGGGTGAGTGGCCAATAAGACGATTGTTTAGCCCAGCACAGTATTGACGATGCTGATCAGGACAATAATAAAAATCACCGTGAACAGTATCCCGGCAATAATGAAGTGGCCGGGTTTTCCTTCCGTGAAGTCCCTTTCACGATTGCGGTTACTCTGAACACCAAAGGCTGCCGCCAGTACGCTCTGAATGACCCGAAAAATATCTGATCCCTTTTTGTCTGCCATAGTGTCTCTTTTATTAGGTTTTCATTACATGAGAGGCCACGCTACTTTGAGCGCTTACTCATCAGCGAACTGCTCCTCCAGTATTGTATAGGACGTTGGACCAGGCCAGTACCCGTGAAGTTCAACATGCCGTTGACCCGTCAGCCAATGGCCAAGTGGGTTTTCCCAGCGGATGGTGTAGTAATCGCTGTTGATCATGCCAATGAATTTCAATTCAAGTTTCAGGTGGTCGGCATCCAGTGGGATATTGCCAAAGGTCCGTGTAAGGCCGCCACTGAGTTGTGTGTGCTCGTGAACCTCTCGGTCATTGGTGTTGTAGTAGAGGTCGGCATTTACGATATAACTTCCGTGGGTATTGTTGAGAATAATCTGAAAGGAATTAATCATGCCAATCCATGAAGGGATGATTGTTGTTCCATCAATGGAGGCAAAACTGAACGCTATCGGTACCAGCGTTGTGCTTACAGAGTTAGCATTGGCTGGCCAGGTATGGGTTGAGATTGCACCGGTTGATTCAGTTTTAAGAAACGAGGCCTCTGCTGATCCATTACCCAGCATGCTGTCAATGTTGCTGGCTTTGCCTGTAATACTCCACGTTGCCGTGTCAGACAATGAACCGGCATTCATACCGCTTTTGGCCCATATGATGCCTGTGATCATGCCAAAGCCTTGGGAAATGCCGTAGTTTGAATCGTACATATTGACCTTGGCCGCTTCTGACTGAAGCCAGGTCATGTTGTCTTTCATAGCATTGACCGGTGTATCAACACGCTCATGCGCTGAAACAGCCCATTGCGTTGCTATTGAGCCACTTTTCTTGAACTTCCATTGAACTGTCGTACCGATCTCTGGTGATGTTGAGCCTTCCTGCGCAGGTAGTTTGTTGTTGAGGTTGACGTTAAATTGGGATGTGGTGACGTATTCAGTTGAGAGCTTCAGGACCTCTGACATGGGGGTTTTGCTGGTGGTAATGTTTGGTACGATCCCGATACGTTCGAATTCTCCTGTATTGGTATTGATATAGCCTATGGCGCCGGCGGTAATGGAGGTATCAAGATTCCAGTTACCCCAGTGATCTGGTTGGTCAGTTCGGATTAAGTCGGTAAAGGTTCGGGTCCATAATCCCCGGTCAGGCATGGCACTTGTCAGGCTGGTGCGATGAGCATCTGCTCCGGCCGTTGATGCCAGAACAAGACTGGTTAACAAGAGCGGTACTTTTGCAGAAAACATGATTTACCTCCCGGCCGACGCCGGTCAGTAGTGAATGGTAAGAAGAGCGTGTGGAAAAGGTGAGCGTGTACGCCGATCACATGTGTGAGGAAAGCAGCGCCAAAGCCAGTATAGATCAGTCGGGATGGTGTGATGGAAACCGGATGGCTCAGCCATCCGGTCTTGGTCTATGCTTACTGACCGCTAAGTAAGACGGCTTCGCCGTGTTCGATCTGCTCCGGTGTACCATTGATCAATACTACATCGTCAGGATGGAGTGAAGGATCGTTGCACAGAGGAACGGATGCGTTCTCTCGGGTCAGCTTTTGTACATGTACGCCTGTTTTATCAAGCGGGATTTCTGACAGTCGCTTGCCGACAGCATAGGCTTTTTCCGGCAGGGTCACGGCGTGCAGGAACTGTTGCGGGTTACCGTCCAGATCGTGCAGTGCTTCACTGGTGCCAAAAAAGGAACCATGCAGGATGTTGTAGTGCTGGCGCCGGACGGCATCAATACGCTGGGCGACAGCCAGTTTGTTGTGCCCCAGCAAATGAAGGACGTGGCTGATAATCAGCAGGCTGGATTCAAGCACTTCAGGGAACACTTCTGTAGCGCCGTCTCGTTTGAGGGTATCCAACATTGCATCATCCCGGGTACGAACCAGGATCGGGATGTCGGCATTCACACTACGAATTTTCTTCAGGGCAGCGTGGGCATTTCGGGAGTTGTTGATGCAGATCGCAACCAGTCTGGCACGCTTGAGACCTGCGGCTTCTAACAACTCTAGGCGCTGGCAGTCCCCATAAAACACCGGCATGCTGGCACGTGTTGCCTCACGGACGTGCACTGGGTCGTCATCCAGTACAGCGAACGGTAAGCCTTCCTTGTCTAGAAAACGGCTTATCGCCTGACCAACGCGACCATAGCCACAGATCAGGATGTGATTATCCATTGTTTCCGTTTCCTGACGGATACGGTCGGCAGACGAGATCATGGTTGGCCGTTTTTTCCGTTCACCGGTCAGGCGTTCAGCAATGGTTTCACTGTAGCGGATCAGTAGTGGTGTCACGGCCATCGAGACAATGGTCACGGATAGGATTAAAGAGCTGGTGCTGGCTGAGAGGAACTGATTGTTGGCTGCCAGCGCTACGAGGGCAAAGCAGAATTCACCGCCCTGAGCCAATGACAGACCGGTACGGATAGCGACTTTTCGATCAGGGAACACAAAATAGCTTAGCTGGCTGATCAGTACCGCTTTGAACAGTATGAGTCCGGCGCTGGCCAGCAGGATCAGGTGCCACTGGCTCAGGAACTGATCCAGGTCCAGCATCAGGCCTATGGAAACAAAAAACAGTCCCAGCAGGATGTCACGGAAAGGGCGGATGTCAGCTTCTACCTGATGGCGGTAATGGCTTTCTCCCAGCATCATGCCGGCGACAAAGCCCCCCAGAGCCATGGACAGAGACAGCAGATGGGTGAGCCATGCGGCTAGCAGGGCAACCACAATAGCCGTGAGGACGAACAGTTCTTCAGAGCGGGCCCTTGCGATCTCATGGAAGATTTTTGGCATCACCCAGCGGCCAATCATCAGCATAAAGATCACAAACAGGCTGCCTTTGACAAGGCTGATGATTAGCGACATGGCCAGTCCGGATTCGCCAAAGCCGCCGACGGCAGGAACCAGGATAAGGAAGAATACTGCCGCAATATCCTGAAAGATGAGAGTGCCAATCGCCAGCTGGCCATGGTCAGAGCGGATCTCGTTTCGACGAGACAGTTCCTTGGAAACAATAGCCGTGGATGAGAGGGATAATCCGGCAGCCATGACCAGCGCTCCGGCATGGGAAAAGCCTAGCAACAGACCGCAGAAGCCAATCAGTACGGTGCTGATGAGCACCTGCAGACCGCCCAGCCCAAAGACGACCCTGCGCATGGCCAGCATATTGGATAGCGAGAATTCCAATCCCAGTGAAAACAGCAGAAACACGACGCCCATTTCGGCCAGCAGGCTGATATCAAAGCTGGTATCAATGAATCCGGTCGCTGTCGGGCCGAGGATCAGTCCTACCACGAGGTAGGCCAGGGTGTCGGAGATACGCAGGCGATGGAAGACAGCAATACAAACCACTGACAGGGAGAAGATAATTAGAAGTTGATTGAAAAAGCTGAAATCCATGCAATCCCCTGTTACGACAGTTAGTTATTTCGTTGTCATATCTGATCTGCATAATCGGTTGCAGTCAGTTGATTTATCACGTTATTTTACGCGTGCTGGTAGTAAGGTGACAGACAAGAATGTTATTACTACTCACTATATCTGTAAGAACTACTTACATACTTCATTTATAAGGAGCATAGTTCAGTGTCAGGTGCTCTGACGGGTCAGAAGGGGGGTTATCATGATCACGCTGTTCCTCTACACCACGGAGTGCTGCCATCTCTGTGAGCAGGCACTGGAGATGCTGGTGAATCTGAAGCCCGCAGAGCCTTTTGCCCTGGAACTTATAGATATTGCCGAATCTGACCAGCTGATTGATCAATATGGCGAGCGGATTCCGGTAGTGCAGGTTGCCCCGGACGGCCATGAACTCGGCTGGCCCTTTGATGCCGAACAGGCGTTGGCTTTGCTAGAAAGGACAAAATAGGCACTGCCTTAAGTGCAATGGAGCTGTAAGCGTTAATAGGTTGCACTTGCCCAAACTTAATCGAGTAATTGACCTAGCAGACTGCCTTCCCGCAGGGCACGTTTCACCAGGGCGGTACCGCCAAGCCAGCGTTGATCACCGAGCGTTGAGATTTCCAGTGTTGGTGCGTGGGATATGCCTTGTACCGTTCCGTTTTCCATACAGTGCTGAATGACCGGTGCGATAATCGGAAAGGCCGCTGCTATTTCCCCGGAAAGGATAATTTTCTCAGGGCGTATCAGGTTAACGCTCATCGCGATGACATTACCAAGGTGTTTGGCCACGTATTTGAGGACATTCACGGCCAGTGGCTCCTGATTGACGGCAGCGGTGCAGATGTCAGCGATGGTTTTGTTACCCAATGGATAGGCATCAACGGCTGGCTGGTGGTCTCGGGCCAGCTGGTTATAACGGTTTTCGATGGCGGGGTTACAGACCAGAGTTTCCAGACAGCCAAAATTCCCGCAATAGCATCGCTGTCCCAGTGGATCGACCTGGATATGCCCAATCTCACCGGCTGCACCCAGGCAGCCTTCATAAAGTTCGCCATGGATCATCATACCGGCACGCACACCGTTATGTATGCTGATGAACAGGGTATTACTGCAGGTTGTCGCAGTACCAAAGTAATGTTCGGCAAGGCACATCGCAGCGGTGTCATTGCTGATATAGCAGGGTATTTCGAGTGCCTGACGGACATTTTCTGCCAGTGCTAAACGATTGACAGAAATGTTTGGCATAAAGTGCACTATGCCGGCCTGGCTATCAATCAGGCCGGGGAGGGTGATGCCCACACCCGTTAATGAGGCTGTTGCAAAAGCCCAATTCAGTGGCATAGGCGATGACCTTATTCTGCAATAGCACCTTATGCTGCTCTCAATATATTCTCTACCTCTTTTTCATGGCAATGCAGATCACCTCGT
>MUIA01000195.1 GCA_002084115.1 Oceanospirillales bacterium LUC14_002_19_P2
TGCGCCAGCAAGTGTCTGGACAACTGGATAGCTCTTGCCAAAGAAACAGGGATAGCCGAGCTGGAGAAGTTTGCCAAGGGGTTAGACAGGGCTAGAGAAGGATTGCTGTCATATTGCCAGCATGGTATAACCAGCGCGAAAATCGAAGCCTTTAACGGGGTAATCAAACGCATTGTCTATAAAGCGTGTGGGTACAATGACCTGGATTACCTTTATCTGAAAATAAGACAGGAGGCTCTGAAATGATCCGCCAACCTGGAAAAGGGCCAAACATGTCCCGCAAGGTGCTGCTGCAGGCGCTTGAGCCCCGTGTTCTTCTTGATGCCGCTGGTCTGGTGACGGCGGCTGAAACCGCACAGCCGACGGGGGGCTTTGAGGCAGGGACAGAGAACACGAACTCACAGGATCATACACCGGCAGCCTTTGCCGCTATTACCGACACGACAGTACCGGCCATCAGTGACAGTCAGGACTCTAAACGTAAAACCGTTGAAGATGCTGATACGCCGATCAGTATTGATGGCATCACGGTCAGTGACGCGAATAAAGAGGATGTCCTCACACTGACCATTTCGGTGGCAGATAACAATGATCAGGCCAATCCGGGAGCGATTGAACAACTGCTGCAGTTTGGCAGTACTTCAGGCCTGACTGTTGTTGCTGCTGAGAATGGTGTCTATACCCTGTCAGGCAGTGCGGATGCGATTAACCTGACGCTGGATGGCTTGAGTGCCCAACCGGCTGAACACTATAACGGAACGATCACGCTCAGGTTTTCAGTGACCGATGCGGCTGGTAATACCGGTGATGTCCATACGGTCGATATCGAAGTCACTGCCGTAAATGATCAGCCGACGTTGTCCGATTCAATTCAAATCCCGGTCAGTGAAGGCGGTTCACTGACGTTTTCTGATGATGCATTTGGCTTGCTTGACCCGGATATCACCACCGGCAACCAGGTTGAAGAGCAGATGATCATCCGGATCGATCGTCTGCCCAGCAATGGAACGCTGACGTTGAATGGCAACCTCGTCGTTGCCGGTACCACCTTTTCCTATGACCAACTTGATCAGCTGGTGTATACCCATGACGGCTCTGATGTGGCCGTGGGTGACACAGATGCGTTTACTGTCACGGTGAATGACGGCGCGGTAGAATCGTCGTCTGCGAATGTAACGCTTAACCTGCAGCCAGTGAATCAACCCCCTGCGGTGAATCATCCGGGCGGTAGCATCTTTGAAGGGCAAAGTACCGATCTTGGATTAACCCTGGTGGATCGTGAAAGCCAGCATGCTGATGTCCCTGGCGATACATTGGTGACGATCACTGATATCTCGGATGGACTGACTGCTGAGGGTCGTCTGTTCCTGGATAACGACGGAGATGGCCTGTTCGGTGTTGGTGATGTTGAACTCGGACTGAACAGCACCTTCTCTGCTGATCAGCTGAATCGTGTCGCGTTTGAACATAACGGGAATGAAACCGGACTGAGTGGAGCATTGGAATTTTCGGTGTCATTGAAGGACAGCGGCGGCGGTGAAGGCGCGGCAGGCAGCCTGACCGGTTCATCAACGGTCAATCTGGATATTACACCGGTCAATGATGATCCCGTGCTGGATATCAACAACGGCGCTACCGTGAATCCCGGTGGCTATGTGGTCATCACCAAGGATGATTTGTTAGTTACTGATGTGGATAGTATCGATAAACACCTTGTGTATACCCTGGAACAAATGCCGGAACATGGCCTGTTGCAGGCCTATATAGACGGTGCTTGGCAAACACTGGATGTCGGCGCCCGCTTCACCCAGGAACAGATTAATAACAAACAGATCCTTTTCCTGTTGCCTTCGTCTGCTGCGGATGGGGCTACCGCTGATGGATTTGTTTTCAGTGTACGTGATTCCTCCCTGAGTCCATGGCCTGCTGCTGGTCAGGAAGGTGCCATTCGGGATGATTCCGGTGTTATTGCAACGGATCTTCGCTTTTCAATCACCATTAATCGTGATGATGATGGCTCGGACGGTGGTGTTGACCCGGGGGATGAGGACGGTGTGATACCTCCGCCACCGCCGCCAGTAGACGGTGGCGGTTCCGGCGGTGACGGTGGTGGTAATGGTGGTGGTAATGGTGGTGACGGTGGTGGTAATGGTGGTGACAACGGGGGCAATGAAGGCGGTGACAACGGCGGCGGTAATAATGAGCCGTTGCAGGAAGGTGGAACGGTTTCCATTGGTAGTGACGTCTTACAGACCAATCCGAGCAGTGGTGACGGTGATAGAGTAATACCGCCGGATGAAATCGTTTATACCGTAACCAGTCTTCCACCAAACGGAGAACTGCAGCAGCTGGTTGATGGTAACTGGGAGCCAATCAAGTTCTACGGCCAGTTCACGCAGGCAGATATTGATGCGGGTAATATTCGTTTTGAACATGATGGCGGTGAAGACCATGATAGTTCGTTTAGTTACTCTGTCAGTGTTGGCGGTGAGAACCGCGTAGAGGGCACAGTATCGCTCTCTGCCAAACCGGTTAATGATATAACCGGTGCCACTGGCGGTAGTCTGGTTGTTGTCGAGAAAACGGACTCTACCGATGGTATCGTTGCGATCACGCCAGAGCAGATTGGCATGCGTGATCCGGATGGCAGTCTGGATGATGTGGCCGGTGATGACGGGGAAGGTAACAAAGATACCCTCTGGTTTCAGATTACTGACCTGCCGGACAATGGCAGCCTGCAATACTGGGATGGGGATAGTTGGGAAGCGGTACAGTCAGACCAGTGGTTCAGCCAGGAGATACTGTTAACGCCTGCGGATGGCAATGACAGTGGCTTACGGTATGTCCATGAAGGTGGCGATCAACCGTCCGATCTCTCCGATGGTTTCAGTTTCAAAGTAAGGGATGATCTTGCTGCACCCGGTTCCCCCTTTGATGTGCAAACCAACCTCTCTGATCCTGCTGGTGACAATGTCAGTAATACGGCCGTTGTTGCGATTGCTATTGCCGCCTTCAATAATGCACCGTTGGTGCCGGGTGCATCTGGTGATGCCCCCATTCAGGGTAAGGATCAGTCCGGTAACGATGTCACCGCTGTCAATGATGGTTTAACCGCTGATAACGGTAATGCGGTTAATGAAGGAGGAATGGCTGTCATTTCTGGCGATGATCTGAGAGCCATTGATTCAGATAATAATGCCATCCAGCGCCAGTACCTCATCACTGATAATGTTGATAACGGCACCCTATACCTTAATGGCAAAGCCTTGGGGGTCGGCTCGACATTTACTCAGGCCGATATCGACAGTGGCCGATTGACTTATCAACATGATGGATCAGAGAACCATAGCGATAGTTTCAGTTTCATCGTCAGCGATGGTGTATCGGAAACACCGGTCTCCAGCTTTGCCATTGAGATTACACCCGCGAATGATACGGCCGAGATTCAGGCGCCGGATCGGGTAGATGGGAGTGGCAATAGCACCATTGATCTTGGTAATGGCACGATCACTGTCGTGGATTCAGATCTTGCCGAGATTTCAGTGGGTGAGGAGGATCAACTGACCGTCATTTTGGAACTGACGGAAAAGGGCAGCGATACACTATATGACGAAGGCTATTTGGCGCTTGGTGCTGGGTTCAGCTCCCTGATCGTCGGTGGTAGTGACCAGTCTTCGACCATTACCCTACGCGGCACCCAGGCAGACATCCAGGCAGCACTCGATAGCCTCCAACTGGTACTGGAAGATACCGGCGATGGTGCAGACAAGGATACAACGCTGGAACTGAAGGTGTCGGTTGATGACCGTCGCTACGATGCACAGGGGGATCTGGTTGATCCGCAATCGGCCAATGGTGGCTCGTTTAACGAGAACGGTGAGGTCATTAATCAGGATAACAATGTCGTCAATAAAACCATTGAGATTTTGTTATCCACCACTAATGACGATCCCATACTGACTGTGCCAGGCGATATTACTGTCAGCGAAGACCAGGTTCATGATTTCAGCGGCACCATTACCATCACGGATGCGGATGCCTTTGATAAGACCATTCGGGTCACACTGGATGTTCAAAATGGCACACTCACGTTGCCAGACGATGACCTTATCGTTGAGGGTGTGAACGGCAGTGGCAGCATAACCCTGGAAGGTAGCCAACAAGCGATTAATGAGGCACTGGCTGCATTGGAATACCAGGGCAACACTGACTATCATGGTAGTGACACGCTGACGATGACGGTCAATGACCTGGGGAATTCTGGCACAGGCGGCAGTACTGATATTACCAAGGATGTTGCGATTACGGTTACCCCAGTCAACGATGCGCCAATACTGAACGTGCCAGGGACGCAGGTACTGGATCAGGGTGTCACCGTTGAATTCAGTCAGGGCAACGGCAATCAGATCACGATTGCAGAGCCGAGCGACTCACCCTATACCGATACTTTCACTGATATTGTCGAAGTGACACTTTCTGTCGATGATTCAGGTACAGGTGCCAGCCTAATTCTGGGATCGATTAGCGGCATTACCTTCAAGGACAATACCGCTAATGGTGCTCTCAGGATGGTTATTGAGGGAACGATTGCTGACATCAATCGGGCTCTGGATGGTTTGACGTATACGGCTTCAGACAGTGGCGAACAGAATCAAACCGTTAAGCTGGATATTGCCGTCGATGACTTGAATAACGGACAGAATAACCCACTGCAACCCGTTACTGATCAAATTGAAATCCAGGTCAGTAATGTGAATAACCCACCTGAGATATCAGCTCCCGATCGTGTTGATGTCAATGAAGATGACAGCTTGGTATTCGGTAGCAATCCTAAGCCTACCATCAGCATTTCGGATGTAGATGCATTTGGTCGTGATATTGTTGTCACTATCACTGCAACCCATGGCCAATTGTCGCTTGCTGGTAATGATGGTGCTTCAGTCAATACATCTGACAACGCAGGTATCTATACACTGACGCTGACGGGAACTCAGGCCGAGATCAACCAGGTGCTTGATGGACTCAAATTTACACCGGATGCCAATTTTCATGGCGATGCGGTCATAACCGTCAGCGTGAATGATCAGGGCAATACCGGTGTGGGTGTTGGAGCAGACACCCATACTATAGATGTCACAATCAACCCGGTGAACGACCAGCCCGGTGCCGGAGGAACGGTATGGGCACCTTCGGTAGCTGAAGATAATGGCAATCCTGCGGGAACCAAACTGTTCGATTTAGTCGATAAAAAATACAACGATAATACGGATGACCAGCAAGGCAGTGGAGGCAATGATACGTCCACTGGACTCAGTTTTATTGCCATTATTGGCAACAAATCAAATGCTGATCAGGGAACCTGGCAGGTCAGTGATGGCGATGGCGGATGGATCGATATCCCATTGGTGCTGGGTAAGAATAAAGCGTTTATTGTTTCGGCTGACAGCATGATTCGGTTTGTACCAGCAGCCGATTTCCATGGTACGCCGGGACAGCTCAACGTTCTTCTAGCAGACAGTGATGATACGAATCTTCAAGCAAGCCAGCATTCCGGTGACTTGAAAAAGGTGAATAACGCGGATGAAACCAGTTCCTGGTCGAAAGCTTTCACCAAGATAAAAACGAAGGTTACAAACGTTAATGATAATCCGGACGCAACAGGTGATGTTCTGTTGCCGTCCGTTGATGAAGAGGCTGATAACTCGACAGGCGATACCGTTGGAAATCTGTTTAATCCTGTCTATAGCGATGCCGTTGACGATCAAAGCAGCGTTAAAGGCGGCAAAGACGAGAGCTCTAGCCTGGGCGGAATAGCAATCACCGCGAACCCATCCAATGCATCAGAAGGTACTTGGCAGTACAACACCGGTAATGGCTGGCAGGATGTGCCAGCAGTATCTGACACTAATGCGTTGCTGCTATCGAATGATGCACAACTGCGCTTTGTCCCCGCCGACAATTTTAATGGTGAACCCCGTGGTCTCACCGTACGGTTGTCTGATACGCCGGTGACCAATGGCACTGGTGATATCTCGGGGAGCCTTGGCGATACTGGGCAGTGGTCTGATACAACGACTCTGAAAACGACGGTCGAAGCCGTCAATGATACACCGAACCTCTCTATCGGTGGCACGGTTGATTACACCGAAGGTGATGCGTATGGCACCCCGGTAAAACTCGCACCGGGTGGAGGTATCACTGATATTGAATTGACAGATAGAGGTGAAGACAACTTTGATAGCGCTACATTAACCGTTCAGCGGGAAGGTGGCGCCAGTGCTTTTGATAAGTTCGGGGTTGATTTCACGGACACCAATCTGAGCCTTCAGGGAAACCTGATCATCGATGGCAATAACAATACGATTGCGACGATTACCAGCAATGCCGATGGTTCCCTTTCCCTGACCTTCAGTGAACATGCTGACAAGGCCAGTGCTGATACGGTGATTCAAAGTATCACCTATTCGAACAACGATAATGCGCCGGCTGCCGGTGAAAAAAGTAACGTCAGCATTGAATTTGCGTTCAATGATGGCAATGACCCGACGTCCCTCCCGCAGGGAACCGGTATCGGTGCGACCACTGCGCTGGTGACTGTGAGAGTCACGGGCACCAATGACAAGCCTACCGCGAATAATGATGCGGGCAGCACGAATGAAGAGTCTGACCTGACGGTATCTGCAGTCGATGGTGTGTTGAAAAACGACACAGACCCGGATGAAAGTGACTCACTCGAAGTCGATGGAATTAGTGGAAAAGATGCGGAAGGGAAACCGGTCGACGTTGCGCCGGGAGAATCGGTTAAGGGAAGCAATGGCGGTTCGTTTGTTATTAATAAAGATGGCAGTTATACCTTCGAGCCGGGTGATGATTTTCAGTCACTGGCTAAAGGAGAGCAAACAACAACGTCCGTCACTTACAGTATTGATGATGGTAATGGCGGTACTGATACTGCCACGCTCACTATCACCGTAACAGGCGTTAACGATGCCCCCGAGGCGGTTAACGATAGCAAGACGACCAATGAAGATACCCCAATCAATAGTAATGCCGCTGATGGGGTACTGAAAAATGATACCGACCCGGACGGCAGCGATACGTTGTCGGTGACCCAGATTTCTGGTGAAGACGGCGATGGTAACGCGACCACGGTTGCTGCAGGCAGCTCAGTCAAAGGCAATAACGGGGGCACATTTACCCTGAATGCTGACGGTAGCTACCGCTTTGAACCCGGGCAGGATTTCCAATACCTTGCGGTTGGTGAGTCAACCACGACCACTGTCACCTACGAGATCAGTGACGGTAATGGCGGTACTGATACTGCGACGCTGACCATTACCGTGACCGGTACGAATGATGGACCGGATGCGGTGAATGACACCAATACGACCAATGAAGAGACCAAAATCAACATTGGTGCTGATCAGGGCGTTCTGGTTAACGACACGGATACGGATACCTCCGACACGCTTGTCGTATCGGCCGTGGCCGGAAGTAATGCCGCTCTGGGCAATGCCGTACAGGGTGACAACGGTGGAACATTTATCATCAATGCTGATGGTAGCTACAGCTTCGACCCGGGCTCGGATTTCCAGCATCTGGCCGTCAATGAATTTCTGGATACTACTATTACCTATACCGTCAGCGATGGTGAAGGTGGAACCGATACCGCAACCCTGACGATCAGGGTGACTGGTGCCAATGATGCACCGACGGCTGTGAATGACCTGAATACAACCACTGAAGATGCGCCGCTGAATGTGGCTGCAGATAACGGTGTATTGGTTAACGACAGTGATACAGATAAATCCGATGCTCTCGCTGTCTCGGGGATTTCCGGAAAGGACAGCAATGGTGCACCGCTAACGGTCACCCCAGGAACAGCCGTACAGGGTGATAAAGGCGGTACCTTTATTATCAATGCTGATGGCAGCTACAGTTTCGATCCCGGTCAGGATTTCCAGCAACTGGCGGTAGGAGAATCGCTCAAGACAACCGTCACGTATGAGATCAGTGACGGGAATGGTGGAACGACCACCGCAACGCTGGAAATTACGGTAACAGGCCTGAATGATGGGCCGGATGCCGCCAATGATGCGGGTTTAACCGACGAGGAAACGTCCCTCTCCGTTGATAAAAATGATGGTGTCCTGAAAAACGACACTGATACAGACACCAGTGATACGCTGGTGGTGAATGGTGTTGCTGGTCAGGATGGGCTGCTTGGTCAACCGGTTAAGGGAAGCAACGGTGGTACCTTTATCATCAATGCTGATGGCAGTTACAGTTTTAACCCTGGTCAGGATTTTCAGCACCTTGCGGTCAATGAAACCACGACAACGGCGGTGACGTATCGCATCAGTGATGGTAATGGTGGCACCGATATGGCCACCCTGACGATTACGGTCAGGGGGGTAAATGATGCGCCGGACGCTCAAAATAACAGTGGGGTTGTTACCGAGGATACGGCAACACAAAGCCAGGGCAATGTGATCACTGACAATGACGGCAGTGGTGTTGATAAGGATATCGATGGTGATAACCTTACTATCGAGCGCTTTGGTCAGGATGGCAGCAACGTCAATGCCGGCTCTGTGATTGATGGCAAGTATGGCCAGTTGACTCTGGATGCGAACGGTAACTACACCTATACCCTCGATAATGATAGCGACGTTATACAGGCGCTATCCGTCAACGAAACCCTGACAGAAACGTTCACCTACACCATTTCTGATGGTAACGGCGGTACAGCGACGGCTGAGCTGACCATCACGATTCGTGGCACCAATGATGACATTCTGGCCGCTGATAATACCGGTAGTGTGTCGGAAGACCAGACGACGGCGGATAGCGGCAATGTCATCACGGAGGACGATGGTTTCGGTACCGATAGAGATCTGGATGGTGATGAACTCTTTATTGCCGGCGTGAATGGCGATAACAGTGCCGTTGGCAGCGTTGTGCAGGGCGAATATGGTGGATTGATTATCAACAGTGATGGCAGTTATCGCTATGAACTGGATAACAGCAGTGCAGCGGTTCAGCGTCTGACCACCAATCAGACGGTAACGGATGTCTTCACTTATACGGTGACTGACCGTAATGGCAGTGCTTCAGTGGCCGAACTGGTGATTACCATCGAGGGACTGGATGAACCGTTTGTCCCGCTTGCCCCTGATCCAGCGCCACCCGAAGAACGGCCTGGATTTGATATTCCGGGACGTCCCGATGGTGAGATTCCCTCCATTAATCCTGGCCGTGAAAGCACCCTGCTGGATTTCCTGGATTCCCGGATCAATCCGGTGCGGCTGACCGTCCAGTTGCAGGATCAGGTCGTGACCGAGGGCGTTTATAACTTCTCACTCCCCGGTAATGCCTTTGAACACTCCGATCCGGCGCAGCTGATTCGTATGGAAGCCATGCTCTCGGATGGTTCCCAGTTGCCGGACTATATCCGTTTCGATAACCAGAATGGCGCCTTTATGGTGGATGCTGATGCCGCCATCGCGCTGGGTATTGAAAGTATGGATATCCGGGTCGTCGGGCGCGACCTGATCGGTAATGAAGCCGGTGCAAGTTTCAACATTACCTTTGCGGGTACGGTGATTGCCGCCAGTGATGTGGTTGATCAGTTGAACCAGCTCGAAGCACCGGCCGCTGGTGAGGTTCAACCTGAAGCAACCAGTGAAGAGCGTGAAGGCGAGGCAGCGGCAGACCATGCGACAGAAAAAGGGGATGATCTGTCGCTTAATGCACCGGCAAGTTTGGAAGAACAGTTGGAACGGGCTGGTGCACAGGGCTTTATTCAGTCCCGGGATAAGTTGATTACAGACCTGATAAAGCTTGGCGCGTAAGCCAGGCAAACCATTGTCAGACACGAACGATATTAACAAATAGGCAATACATGGTTGTGGTAAAAAAGCTTGCGGGGGTGGTGCTGAGCACCAGTATTCTGGCTGGATGCGCAGTGACACCGGACCCGATTGCTCAGGATCTGCTTTCACAAAAAGCGACGTCAGACAGTAACCTCATTTATGCCTCACAGGAGAACCTGGACGAAGGCATGAGCATGACCGAGGCTATGGCCCGGGCACTGAAATATAATCTGGATAACCGGGTTCAGCTGATGGAGCAGGCGCTGTCCCGCCGAAATTTTGAGCTGTTGAAGATGGATATGCTGCCGGTGCTGGCGGCGTCTGCCGGTTATGCGAAACGGGACAATGTGAACGCATCAACCAGTGTCAGCATCGATACCGGTAATGTGTCGCTGGAACCGCCGACGTCGCAGGACCGTGAACGTGCCATGGGGGATCTGAAGTTCTCGTGGAATGTGCTGGACTTTGGCGTCAGTTACCTTCAGGCCCAGCAGGAAGCTGACCGGTTCCTGATTGCCCAAAATGAACGCCGCAAGGTCATGCTCCGGTTATTGCAACAGACCCGCGCCACGTTCTGGCGTGCCGCAGTGATGCAGCAGATGGCCGACGACATTGACAGCCTGTTGGCTCGCGCCGAAACGTCCGTGGCTAACCTGCAGCAGGTGCGTAATGAGAACCTGCGTACCCCGCTTGATACGTTGCAGGAACTGCGGGGATTGCTGGATATTGTCAGCGAACTGGAGCAGATGAAGCAGACGGTCAATGCCGCCCAGGTGGAACTGGCCATACTGGTCAACGTGCCACCCGGTACGCCAATCAAGCTGGATTATCCGAGTGTGTTGCCGTCATTACCTGCCTCACCCGAGAACCTGGACGGACTGGAACTCACCGCTCTGGCGAACTCCATGGATTACTCCAATCAACTCTATAATGCCCGCATTGATCATCTGGAAACCCGCAAAGAGATGTTACGACTGCTGCCGGGTATTGAGTTCTCCTACACTGGCAACTATGACAGTAACAGCTATCTCTACCATCAGGGCTGGGGAGAGGCGGGTGTCCGGATATCCTGGAATATCTTCCGCCTGCTGGCGCATGATGAAATTGAGGCCCAAGGCGAAGCCCGTATGCAGCTGACTGACTCTCGTCGTATGGCTATCAATATGGCGGTGGTGGCGCAGGTGCATCTGGCGTGGCAGCAATACCATAACACCGTAAAACGCCATAGCCGGGCCAATGATATCAGTGATCTTGACCAGGCTATCTCTGAACTGACACAGCAGGCGATGTTCAGCCAGGCGGCCAGCGATACTGATCGAATTCAAAGTCAGGCTCGGGCGCTTCGTTCGGCCATGTCTCAGTTGCTGGCTTATGCGGAAGCGCAGGATGCCTATGGCGCCATGTTACTCAGCCTGAACCTGGATCCGGTGCCGGATAACTATCAGCAGCTGTATGTGACAGAGATCAGCCATCAGCTTGATGAAACCTATACACTCTGGGATTCCGGTCGACTGCCTGTTTCTCAGCAGGTGGCGGGCGAAGCCCAGAAGAGTGAAGTAGACAATCATGGCTAAACACACTGTGTCGTACAGCAGGCTGGCCGGCCTGCTGTTGCTGTTCGGCATGGCGATTCGCGTGAATGCGGATATCAGTGAACTGAATGAGTTAACCGCTGCGGTTGGCGATTATGCCGAATACACGGCGATTGCAGAAACCATTCGTGGTCAGTTACGCCCTGTGCGGTATACGACGTTATCGGCAGGTATGACGGGAACCCTGCTCGAGGTAAAAGGTTCACCAGGGCGTTATGTCAAAGAGGGTGATCTTCTGGCTCGCTTTGACTGCCGTGCTGAGCAGGCAGAGAGGGATGTGGCTGCTGCCAAGAAAGAAGGGGCTGAAGCCCGTTACCGGGTCAACAGTCGCTTGGCCGAGTTAGACAATATCAGCGGACTGGAATTAAGTCTCAGTAAGGCAGAACTGGCCATTGCTAACAGCGAGCTGAAATTGATTGATGTACGGCTAAGCCACTGTGAAGTCAGGGCGCCTTTCAGTGGTCAGATGGTCAGTAAGCAGGTGCAGTCATGGCAGTTTGCAGGAATGGGCGACCCGCTATTTGAATTGGTCGACACAAGCCGCATGGAAGTCGAGATGGTGCTGCAATCCCGCTGGTTGCATCGTTTACCACCAGATACACCTTTTAATCTGACTGTGGATGAAACCGGCGCAACGATTGCCGCAACCGTTGACCGGGTAGTGAGCAATATTGACCCCGTGAGTCAGACGGTAAGAATTATCGGTGTGCCGGCAGCAATGCCGGATAACCTGCTGCCAGGCATGAGCGGGCAGATTCATATCGGTACGGCCAGTGCCAGCGTAATACCATGACAACGGCAACATCCAACAGTCATCAGACGCTGGTCATGCAACGGCTGGCCAGTCTGCTGACGTTGCAGCAGCGGTTGCGCGCAGCCATTGACGTGACGGCCATTGCGCGTATCCTGGTTAACGACACCCGGCATCTGTTTGAATACCGGATGGCAGCTTTTTATCGGCAGAGCCGTATTCTGGCTGTTTCTGGTTTACCTGAGCCTGTCACCGAAGCTCCATTTACCCAATGGCTCAGGGCGGTTTGCCGACATCTGGAAAAGCAGGTGTCAGAAGAGCCTGCAGTGGTAACTGCAAAGGATCTTCCTCAATCTCTGCAACAGGACTGGTCAAGCTTCTTACCGGAAGCGGGTTTATGGTTGCCTGTAAAATCCAATACCGGTGAGTCACAGGGAGGGCTGTTTCTGGCGGCAGTTGAGCCCTGGAAACCTGAACAGACCAGCGTGCTGGCACACCTTGCTGAAGCGGCGGCTCATGCTATTCATGGGCTGCAGGTTCGCCCCAAGGTGCCTCTCACCCACCTTAAGAAAAAGAAACTCTCGATAATTGTCGCCGTACTGATCGCGGCAGCCATGTTTCTCCAGGTGCCACAGAGCGCCCTGGCGCCTGCCGAGATTGTTGCCTATGACATGGAAGTGGTTCGCAGCCCGTTGGATGGTGTCATTGGTGAACTGTTGGTGAAACCCAACCAGAAAGTCGCGGCGGGTGAACAGCTGGCAAGGCTTGATGACCGTTCCCTGAAAGCCCGGCTGGATGTGGCGAAACAGGCACTGGAAATTGCAGGCGCCGAATATCGCCGTGGCCAACAGGCTGCGACAGGGTACCGGGAAGTGACAACCCCCATGCCAGTGCTCAAGGCGCGTATTGCCCAGAATGCGGCAGAGGTCGCTTACCTGGAGTCACAGCTGGCACGGGTGGATATTCGTGCGAAACACGATGGCGTCGTTGTATTGAATGACCCGGATGTCTTGAAAGGCAAGCCAGTACGACTGGGTGAACGTCTATTGGCCGTGGCAGCGCCGGAATCGGCAGAAATTCAGTTCTGGTTGCCTGTAGAAGAAAGCCTGCCTTTGCCTGATCAGGCGCCTGTTTCTTTGTTCCTGAATGTAGCGCCAGATGAGGCGCTCAATGGCCATGTTCGCTATATCAATTACCAGGCGGAGGTATCGCCAGAAGGTATTTTTGCATTTCGTGGCAGGGCGTCACTGCAGCTTCAGGATAACCTACCCCGCTTAGGTTGGCGCGGAACAGCGCGCATCAGCGGCGAAAATGTGTCTCTGTTCTATTACCTCTTCAGGCGCCCGTTTGCTGCGGCACGACAGTGGTTAGGGTTGTAGCGATGGAGAGCATGCCCAAACCGCCGGTACCTGCATTGCGTCAGGATCTGGAATTGTTACCCGGGGAGCCAGACGTCGATGGTTCACCCATCTGGTTGCTGCATGATCCGCTGTCCAACCGGTTCTTTCGTTTGGGGGAGGCTGAGGTCGATATCCTGTCTTGCCTGGATGGCAGTGATGCTGAAGCTGTTGCTCAAAAGGCGACAGAGCGCTCGGGACATACGGTGTCAGCAGAGGATGTTGAAACGGTCTTTGCCTTTCTGCGTAATAATCACCTGGTTGAGGCTGACAGTGCCCAGCACACCTGGTTTGAACGTCAATTGTCGCAAAAACCGGCATTCTTCCAAAAACTCCTGAAAACCTACCTGTTTGTGCGAATACCGCTGGTCAGGCCTGATCGTTTCCTGACCCTGACCTTGCCCTGGGTGCAATGGCTGGGTTCCCGTTATGTACGTATGGCCCTGGTCGTTTGTGCTGTGGTCGGCTTGATCATGGTTGGGCGTCAATTTGATCAGTTCCTGACAACCTTCCAGCACTTTTTTAATGTGGAGGGGCTGGCGGCTTATGGCCTGACACTGTTTGTTATCAAACTGCTGCATGAGCTGGGGCATGCCTGGGTTGCCAAAGCCAAAGGGTGTCGTGTACCTGTTATGGGGGTTGCCCTGCTGGTGGGTTGGCCGGTGCTGTACACAGATACCAGTGATGCATGGCGGGTTACCCGCCGAAAGGATCGTCTGGCCATTGGTGCAGCTGGTGTGGCTGTTGAGCTGGGTGTCGCGGCTGTCGCATTACTGGCCTGGAGTCTGACTCCGGAAGGCGTCTGGCGGAGTATTTTTTTTCTACTGGCGACCACGACCTGGCTGCTGAGCGTGTTGGTTAACTTCAACCCACTCATGCGCTTTGACGGCTATTACCTAATATCAGACACCTTGCGGGTACCGAACCTGGAGTCTCGCTCTTTTGCACTATCACGCTGGTGGTTGAGGGAACGTCTTTTCGGTCTCGGCGAGGCACCTCCGGAGCAACCACGAGCCTTGCTGATTGGTTATGCTATTGGCGTCTGGATCTACCGCTTCCTGCTGTTTCTGGGGATTGCGTTGCTGGTATACCACTTCTTTTTCAAAGTACTGGGTATTTTCCTGTTTGTGGTTGAAATCGGGTATTTTATTGTCCGCCCGATCTGGAATGAAATCCGTGAATGGCATGACCGGCGGAGGCATATGCGCTGGAACCGTGCGACGGTTCGTACCACGGGGCTTTTAATTACGCTATTACTTCTGAGTCTGGTGCCGTGGCGTGAATCGGTGACTATGCCTGCCTGGTTGCAAGGGCAATATACGACAATCTATGCGCCTGTATCCGGCAGATTATCGACAACCTTGCCAGAAACCGGGCAGGCCGTGGCTAAGGGAGAGACGTTGTTTCAAGTTTCAGCGCCGGAACTTGAACAAGAAGTTTCTGAATCCCGGCTACGTTTAAGGGAGTTGGCGCAGCAGAGTCGTGGGATTGGATTTGATCCAAAGCTGAGGGAGCAGGCCTTGGTGATTCGAACGGAACTCAGCACCCAACTGCAGAATATCCGGAGTTTGAAAGCCCGCCAGCAACGATTGATTGCACAAGCGCCGTACGATGGTGTTGTAACGGATTTATCACCTGAGGTCAGAGCAGGGCAGTGGGTAACGGAAGGTGAACCGTTGTTATCGGTGCTGGATCAAACACATTCTCAGTTGATCGGTTATCTGGATGAGTCGGCATTGATGCGGGTGCAATCTGGCATGACAGGTTTCTTCTATCCGGAAAAAGGGCGCTGGTCACCGGTTCCCGTGACGGTAGCGGAGGTTGAAACACGGGCTATCCGTGAGTTGGACAGTCTGTATTCTGCGTCACTGTTTGCTGGTGATCTGGCTGTGCGTGAAACCCAAGATCGAGAACTGATCCCTGTAAAAGGCACTTATCGTGTTTTCTTTAATTTGCCTGAGGATGCAGTGTTACCGGAACGCGTCTTACGCGGTGCCATTGTTATTAATGGTGTTTCAGAGAGTCTGGTCACTGGCTGGTGGCGAAAAGCGGTGGCCGTATTGCATCGTGAGTCAGGGTTTTAAGGGACAGTGTTGGCTTCGAATATTATCCATTCGCTCTATTTACAAAGATTGTTATCCCCAGTGAATTGAGATAAAAACGAACGACGTATAACTATTACAAAGAACCGTTACCCGATCTGTAGATCATTATTTATGAAGCGTACTCTGGCGAATGCAGCGCTGTTTCAGT
The DNA here is from genome assembly GCA_002084115.1 of Oceanospirillales bacterium LUC14_002_19_P2. Classification (GTDB taxonomy): domain Bacteria; phylum Pseudomonadota; class Gammaproteobacteria; order Pseudomonadales; family Endozoicomonadaceae; genus Kistimonas. Next base: position 15,869 of record MUIA01000195.1, read on the forward strand.
TGATGTGGTTTGTCTGTGTTCAGGGACACAACGCGCTGGCGTTGGTTGCCACCGTTTTGGCATTACTGGTACATGCCCGCTTTCTGGTGACGAAGTTCGCCGAGTGGCAGTTGATCTCTGGATTTACGGTGATCGGATTCCTGTTAGACAGTCTGATCAATACTGTCGGATTGATCCTTTTCTCAGGCTCTCTGTCGGTGACGAGTAGTGCAGTGCCAGTGGTCATTGCGCCGTTATGGCTGCTGTGCCTCTGGCTGATGTTCTCGACAACACTGTGCCACAGTCTGTTATGGCTGAATCGTTATCCCGGGTTGTCAGTGTTGCTGGCCTGTTCTGCCGTGCCTTTGAGTTATTACGTAGGTGGGCACTTGTCGGGATCCGTATTGTCTCAACCGGTTATGCTTCCTCTGCTGGCTGAAGCTGTTATCTGGGCAATCCTGTTGCCTTCAGGACTTCGTATTGCTGGGTGGATTATGGACAATCAAAGTAATGAGGAGACAAACAATGACTAGATGGATTGCCTTATCATTTTGTCTGCTATTACCGTTGATGGTTTGTCAGGCCAATGCGGAACCATCCGGGAGCGTGACAGGACGCGCTTATGATCTTGATGGGGATGGGTTGTTATACACAGAAGAGCATCTTTACCCTTCACAGTATCAGCACATGGTCACTTACCGGGAAGCGTCGGGTGAGGTGTTTGCAAAAAAACGCCTGGATTACAGCCACAGTTTTACGGTGCCTGATTTCAGGCAGGAAAATGCCCGTAACGGTGAAGTGATTGAGGTTGTCAGGACGGACAGTGACAAGCTGGAAGTCACTTACCAGGCCAACGATAAACAAAACCCAAAGCAGAAGCGGTTAGCCATTGAATCATTAATGGTCGTCGATGCTGGCTTTGATCACTTTGTTCGGGAGCACTGGGAGACGTTACGCAATGGGCGATCCTTGACGATTGCCTACCTGGCACCATCCAGACGACAAACCGTGGCTCTGCGAATCAACGAAGTGCAGTGTTCATCATCCAGTGACGTTTGTTTTAACATCGCGCCGGATGCTTGGCTGCTCGGCTTAGTGTTGGAACCGATTTTTCTTGCTTATGAGGGCGATACAAAACGTCTGCGACGGTTTAAAGGCCGAGGGAATATTGCTGATAAATATGGGGACTACCAGACTGTTGATATTCGCTATGAATATCCTATTGAATAACTCAAGTTACGCAGTAACGAATAACCTTAGCTGCTCGAATGATGCCCGCAGAGCGGTCATGTAAATATTCGCCCTGAGCTGAAAATGATTGACCTTCAGTTTCAGGGAGAGGGTTTCC
>MUIA01000127.1 GCA_002084115.1 Oceanospirillales bacterium LUC14_002_19_P2
GAAACCCTCTCCCTGAAACTGAAGGTCAATCATTTTCAGCTCAGGGCGAAGATTTACATGACCGCTCTGCGGGCATCATTCGAGCAGCTAAGGTTATTCGTTACTGCGTAACTTGAGTGAATCAGAATCACTACTGGCAAAAACTCGAAGAGTTGCTGCGTGAGTATTACACCATTATCCACACCATTAACAAGGTGTCTGAGCGGCAGGAGCAATATATCCAGGGATTTCTGGCTGCTGGCCGGTACCTGGGGGTTGTCACTGAAGCGGAACAGATGCTTGTGATTGAGCGCGTTCACCACGATATTTTTGGTGAATCTGTCGAGCAGCGGAAAACCTCTCGCCGTAACCGGCCTGCGTCATCAGAAGATTATTACAATGTGCCCACCTGGTTGAGAAAGGGTATCAAGCTGCGGTTTGATGATTCAGACAATGATCACATCAATGATATGACGATTGTGACTGAGCTTTTGGCCCGGGAATCCTGATCATTCTTAGTCTATACCTGACGGGAGATCGGATGGCTTTTGGTTATCGTCCTGTGACGGAATCTGATTTCTATTTCTCAGCATTTCTGTTTCGGCGTCTGTCAGTGATTCAAGATAAAACGCCTGATAATAACCAGCCGCACCGATCATAAACATGCGGCTGTATTTTTTGAGAATATCCCTGAGTTTGAAAGGCTGTCTCATCACCATTCGTCATCACGTCTGGAATGTGACAGCAAGTCTGGTTCACTTTTATAAAAATGCCACCCGCAATGCGACGGCTAGCAAGAGAACACCGGCTGCCCGGGTTATCCACAGCGTATAGCGGCGCAGGAATGGCAAAATGGCGCCGTGTCCCACCACTGCAGCGATAAAGCAATACCAGAGGCCATCAATGGCTACTGCGGTAAACGCCATGATCATCTTGGCCTGCCAGCCCATCTCCGGGGTGACAAACTGGCTGAACAGCGCAAGAAAGAAAACCGCAATCTTGGGATTCAGGAAGGAAATGAGGAAACCATCGCGGGCTGCCTTGAAGATGGAAACGTTCTCGTCAACGACATTGCCGGCAGCCAGTGCCGGAGTACCGGATGCCCTGAGTGCCTTGATGCCCAGCCAGGCCAGATAAGCTGCACCACCCCAGGTCAACACTTTGAACAGAACCGGATTGCCGGTAATCAGCACACCCAGTCCAGCTGTTGCCAGCAGGGCATAGACGCCCACTCCCAGGCAATGGGCAATACCGGAGACCATGCCCATACGGCGGGAAGAAGACATCGTATTCCGAATAACAACCGCGAGACTGGGACCAGGGGACATGGCGCCCAGCATACAGATGGCGACAACAGACAGCCAGGATGACAGCGGCATGGGAGAAGCCCTTCAGTGTGTTGATATCAGGGTTTGTTAGGTTATTTGCCGCACTTTACGTCAGGCTGTCAGAATATCCAATCCTGACAGTGATAAAACCAGATCAAGCAGTTCATCTTTTGGATTGCAGGTCTTGCTGCCGGTTTTCAGGGCTTCATCAATGGTCGATGCCTGTTCCAGCATGGCGCGCAGTTTCCGTTCGCTGTGCTTGCGGATGCAACCCTGATAAAGCGCTTTACGCTTTTTCAGCATGAAAGGGACAGCCTTGTGCGAGCGGGCAATCTGATCCATGGCGACTTCCAGCCCGACGCCCTGGCTTACTTTGCGGGACAGGTGACTGAGCAACCGCAGCTCCCGGGCCAACGCCCAGAGCAGGATGGGCGGTTCGGTACCTTCCGATAACAGACCGTTATAGATGCGAACCGCATGTCGAGTATCGCCGGACATGGCGGCATCCACTAAGCCAAACACATCATAGCGTGCGCTGTCTGAAACGACTTCGCGAATAGTGTCGACGGTGATAATGCCATCCGCTGCCAGTAGCCGGAGCTTTTCGATCTCCTGGGCGGCGGCCAGCAGGTTGCCTTCCACACGCTCTGTCAGCAGAGTTACAGCCTCAGGCTCGGCTTTCAGTCCGGCGCGTTGACAGCGTCGGGTAATCCAGCCGGGCAACTGCTGATGTTCAACCGGCCAGACCGGCACCCAGACACCGGCCTGCTCAATGGCCGTGAACCATTTGGCTTTGCTAGCCTTGCTGTCGATGCGAGAGGTGATGATCAGGAATATCGTATCTTCTGGTGGTCGTTCGGCACAGGCCTGCAAAACCTTTTTGCCATCACCAAAGCGACCTTCCCGAACACGGAGTTCAATCACGCGCTTCTCGGCAAACAACGAAAGGCTGTTGGCCGCTTCCACGACCTCGCCCCAGTCAAATCCGTTATCCACATGGTAGACCGTTCGCTCAGTGAAGCCGGACTCACGGGCTTTGGCGCGAATCAGGTCACAGCTCTCTTCAATCTGCAGCGGCTCATCGCCGCTGAGGATGTAGAAGGACGCTAGGCCGGACTTGAGCTGGTTCTCCAGCTGCTCGGGTTTGCCGAGTTTCATAGGCTTATTGTTGCACCGCTTCGGCGGCTGCACGGGCATCCGCAGTCAGTGTCGCCAGCTGCTCGCTGGAGATCGCGGAGACCTGGCGCATCAGGTTGATGGCAAGGTCCTGGGTCAGCTCGTTCCAGATCAGATCCTCTTCACTGCGAGAAGCAGTGGCGTGGTTATAACTGTACTGGTAGGTACGGCTCATACGCAATTCCTTCGCCGGGAACAGGGCCAGGCCGCCGACGGTTTCGAGGCCCCAGGTCAGGGTGCCGGTCAGCTCATAATCCGAAACGATACCGCCACCAGAGAGAGTGATCTCCTTGTTCTCACGCTCAAGGGAGAGGATACGCAGGCGATAATCGGCCGTATCGCTGATCGTGATGCCATTGGTTTCCAGCACCATGATCAGATCCTGGTTGAAGACCCGGTCAGTACTGGTGAGCGCCAGTGTCTTGAGTTCCGGGGCGATATCCATCTGGCCGCGCAGCTGGAAGCCGCAACCGACCAGCAGCAGTACCAAAGCCATTAAAGGGTAGAAAATAAGGGGGCGCTTTGTGCTCATTGGCGGTCAAAAGCTCCTGTGAGGATTCTGGTGCAGGATTGCAGGTGGCACCATTATATATGGTTTGTTGTAAAAAACAGGATAGGCATGTGCAAGGTAATAAAACGCCCCGAAAACAGTCTGTTCAAGGGGCGTTTTATCGATCAGCAGACGACGATATTCACCAGCTTACCCGTTACGACAATCACTTTACGTACCGTTTTGCCTTCTGTGAATTTCTGCACATTGGGCTGTTCCAATGCCAGCTTCTCCAGTGAAGCCTTGTCGATATCAGCTGCGGTTTCGAGCTTGGCGCGTACCTTGCCGTTGACCTGAACCACCAGTGTGATGCTGTCGCGAGCCAGGGCGCTTTCATCCAGCACCGGCCAGGTGGCGGCTACCACGGGCTCAGAGTGGCCCAGTGCCTGCCAGATGTTGTGCGCGATGTGGGGAACGATCGGCGCCAGCAGCAGGGTGGCTGCTTCCAGCGCTTCCCGAACCACGGCACGGCCCTGGTCAGAGGTGTCGCTAAAACGGCCGATGGTGTTGGTCAGCTCCATCACTGCGGCAATGGCCGTATTGAAGGTCAGACGACGGTCGCAGTCGTCGCTGACTTTCTTGATGGTTTCGTGGGTCTTGCGGCGCAGGTCTTTCTGCTCAGCAGTCAGGGCGCTCTTGTCCAGATCCGGGGCTTCATCGCCTGACAGGTGGTCAGCGACCATTTTCCACAGACGACGAAGGAATCGGTGGGCACCCTCAACACCAGACTCAGACCATTCCAGTGACTGCTCAGGCGGAGAGGCAAACATGGTATAGAGACGTACGGTATCGGCACCGTACTGGTCAATCAGCTGCTGAGGGTCGATACCGTTGTTTTTGGACTTGGACATCTTGCCCATGCCGGCGTGTTCAACGGTTTCGCCGGTTTCCTTGTGCTTTGCGCTGATCAGACGACCTTTGTCGTCCCGCTCGCTGATGACATCAGCCGGTGAAACCCACTGCTTGGTGCCTCTTTCATCCAGCGTGTAGAAGGTGTCAGCCAGTACCATGCCCTGGCAGAGCAGGCGCTTGAACGGCTCGTCACTGTCTACCAGACCGGCGTCGCGCAGCAGCTTGTGGTAGAAGCGGGAATACAGCAGGTGCATGACCGCATGCTCAATACCACCGATGTACTGATCTACCGGCAGCCAGTAATTGGCAGCTGCTGGATCCAGGATGGCTTCATCGTTGTTCGGGCAGCAGTAACGGGCGTAGTACCAGCTGGATTCCATGAAGGTATCAAAGGTATCGGTTTCCCGGGTGGCAGGCTGGCCGTTGTGGCTGGTTATTGCCCATTCCGGGTCAGCCTTGATGGGGGACTGGACGCCGTCCATTTCCACATCTTCCGGCAGACGTACCGGCAGCTCTTCCAGCGGAACCGGAACTTCGGTGCCGTCTTCCAGATAACGCATGGGGATCGGTGCGCCCCAGTAGCGCTGACGGCTCACACCCCAGTCGCGCAGACGGTAGTTGACCTGCTTTTCGCCCAGGCCAGCCTCAATCAGGTGTTGGGCGATGGCGTTGAAAGCGGCTTCTGAGGTCAGCCCGTCAAACTGGCCGGAATTCACCAGGATGCCTTTCTCAGTGTAGGCAGCTTCGCTGATATCGAATTCGGTGGATGCATCAAGAGGCTGGATGACCTGTTCAATGTTCAGGCCATATTTGGTGGCAAATTCCCAGTCACGCTGGTCATGCGCCGGTACCGCCATAACAGCACCTGAGCCATAATCCATCAGGACAAAGTTGGCAACCCAGACAGGCACTTCACGACCAGAGATCGGGTGTATGGCGCGCAGGCCAGTATCCACACCTTTCTTCTCCATGGTGGCCATGTCGGCTTCAGAAACCGCGTTCAGTTTGCACTCAGCAATAAACTCAGCCAGTGCCGGATTGTTTTCTGCTGCGGCTTTCGCAATGGGGTGTTCGGCTGCCAGGCCAACATAAGTAACACCCATCAGGGTGTCAGGACGCGTGGTGTAAATGGTGAAACTGCCAGCTGCACCGGCAACAGGATTGGCCAGGCAGAAGGTCATTTCCACACCTTCGCTGCGGCCGATCCAGTTACGCTGCATGGCTTTGACCTGTTCCGGCCAGTCTTCCAGCTTATCCAGGTCGTTCAGCAGTTCATCGGCATAGGCGGTAATCTTGACGAACCACTGGGGCAGCTCTTTGCGCTCAACGATAGTGTCACAGCGCCAGCAACGACCGTCTTCCACCTGTTCGTTGGCCAGTACGGTCTGGTCGTTGGGACACCAGTTAACGGTACCCATCTTCTTGTAGACCAGCCCTTTTTCATAAAGCTTGGTGAAGAACCACTGTTCCCATTTGTAGTATTCCGGACGGCAGGTGGCCAGTTCCCGGCTCCAGTCATAACCGAAGCCCAGGCGCTTGAGCTGGCTCTGCATGTACTCGATATTGGAGTAGGTCCAGGGAGCTGGTGCGGTCTTGTTCTTGATGGCGGCGTTTTCCGCAGGTAGACCAAACGCATCCCAGCCCATAGGCTGCAGGACGTTCTTGCCTTGCATCCGCTGGTAGCGGGAGACAACGTCACCGATGGTATAGTTGCGGACATGGCCCATGTGCAGGCGACCGCTCGGGTAGGGGAACATGGAAAGGCAGTAATACTTTTCCTTGCTCGGGTCTTCGGTCACGGTGAAGCTTTGGTTTTCATCCCAGTACGACTGGGCAGCTTCCTCGATCTTGTGCGGGTGATAATGCTCTTCCATCATTGCTCTGTTTGCCTGTTCTCCGGATCAGGCCGGAGAAAGTGGTGACAGGAAAGCCGGACAGGGCCGGAGCCTGTTGAGGATAGTGGTTCCAAACCGGCAAGGATACCCCAGTCCCTGTCCGGCGGGTAGGGGCAGCCTGCCGTCGTTGGGTTTTTTCCCTTTACTAACTCAAGTTACGCAGTAACGAATAACCTTAGCTGCTCGAATGATGCCCGCAGAGCGGTCATGTAAATCTTCGCCCTGAGCTGAAAATGATTGACCTTCAGTTTCAGGGAGAGGGTT
>MUIA01000065.1 GCA_002084115.1 Oceanospirillales bacterium LUC14_002_19_P2
AAACCGGTTGCGGTTGTTTTGCCAAAAGAGGACAGAAGGTAGTCAGAGTACAGCTCAATCAGATCGTGTTTCATACCGGCAATAATGCCGTATTTTCAGTCTTGTGCGTAACTTGAGTTATTATCTCACTGGATCGCCTCAGAACTGATCATCACCCAATTCAAAGAGAGGATCAGCACCGGACATCACCGCCTGTGACAGGCTGTGAATGCGCGGCAACAGCCGCTTGTAGAAGTAACGGGCGGTGGTCAACTTACCGAGATAGAACGACTCTTCCTCAGTACCTGCCGCCAGTTGATCCTGCGCGGTTTTCGCCATCAATGCCCACATGTAGGCATAGGCGGTATAACCGAAGACATGGAGGTACTCGACAGATGCCGCACCCACTTCATTCGGGTTATTGGCTGCATTGTCGATAACCCAGGCCGTTAATGTTTCCAGGTTTTTCAAGGCATCCGCCAAAGGCGCATTGAATTCAGCCATTTTGCCGGTGTTGCTGGACTCCATGAACGTTTTTACTTCACGGGCAAATCCTGCGAAAAACTTGCCACCGTTGGCAACAGTCTTACGTCCCATGAGATCCAGTGCCTGGATGCCGTTGGTTCCTTCATAAATCTGGGCAATACGGACATCACGGACCAGCTGTTCCTGTCCCCATTCCCGGATATAGCCGTGACCACCGAATACCTGCTGCCCCTGAATACAGTTCTCAAGGCCTACATCGGTAAAGAAGGCTTTGGCAATGGGAGTCAACAGTGCAACCAACGCTTCAGCACTGGCCTTCTCATCCGCATTTTCGCTGTACTTGGACAGATCCAGCTGCTTCGCCACATAGGTGGAGAAGGCGCGTCCCGCCTCAGTGGTCGCCTTAATATTCAGCAACATACGACGAACGTCGGGGTGCACAAGAATCGGGTCTGCGGCCTTATCGGGCTGAGTCGCGCCAGTTGCGGAACGACCCTGAATACGCTCTTTGGCATACTCAAGAGCGCTCTGGTAACTCATTTCAGAGCAACCCAGCCCCTGAATACCAATGGATAACCGCTCATAGTTCATCATGGTGAACATGGCAGCCAGGCCCTTGTTCACTTCACCGACAAGGTATCCCTTAGCGCCATCAAAGTTCATGACACAGGTAGCGGATGCCTTGATCCCCATCTTGTGCTCAATGGAACCACAGCTGACCCCATTGCGCTCACCCAGCGAACCATCGTCATTCACCAGGATCTTGGGCACCAGGAACAGGGAAATGCCCCGTGGCCCCTTGGGTGCATCCGGCAGTTTGGCCAACACCAGGTGGATAATGTTTTCGTTGAGATCGTGTTCGCCACCGGTGATGAAGATCTTGGTACCGGTCACGCTATAGCTGCCATCGGCCTGAGGCTCGGCCTTGGTGCGAATGATGCCGAGATCCGTGCCTGAATGCGGCTCGGTCAGACACATAGAGCCAGACCAGACACCGGCATACATATTTGGCAGATAAGCTTCCTTGAGCTCATCTGACGCGTGGGCATTCAAGGACAGGCAGGCGCCGGCGGTCAAAGTGGGATACAGGGTGAAAGAGTTATTGGCACTGTACATCATCTCTTCGAACTGTACAGAAAGCATCTTCGGCATGCCCATGCCGCCATATTCAGGATTACCCGCAAGGCCGACCCAGCCCCCTTCCGCATAGGTCGCAAAAGCTTCCTTGAAGCCTTCCGGTGTGGTGACGTCACCATTATCCCAGCGAGCCCCTTCTTCATCGCCGGCACGGTTCAATGGTGCCAGTTCTCGGGCGGTCAGCTTGGCACCTTCTTCCAGGATGGCATCTGCCGTTTCTGCGTCTACCACTTCCGCCAGTTCCGGCAGGGAGGCCCAGAGTTCATCCGCCTTGAACACTTCGTTCAACACAAAGCGTATGTCACGCAACGGAGCCTTGTATTCCGCCATAGGTCAACCTCAACACTCTTGTCATGTTTCACACCCGCTGTGCAGATGCCCGCTTTCTTTTTCGGTTTATCCGTATGTGATGCGTATCATACTCCCATTCGGGCCTGCTTCAAACGGGCGTTTGAGACTGAAAAAAGTTTTTACATAGGCACGAACGGTAACAAACCTAAGTAGTTGGTAACGGCAAATCGTTTATCCTCCCCGCTCCCGTTACTTTCCGGATAGACGTCAATGTCCTATCGCAACATTACCTTCTTCAGCCGTTTCGAGTCCGATATCCTCGCTGACCGAAAAACCATTACGATCCGTGACCAGAGTGAATCCTACTTCCAGCCCGGCGAAATCCTGACAGTAGCCCGCAATGAAGATGACCAGTATTTCTGCCATATTCGCGTCAATACGGTGACGCCTATTCACTTCGATGCACTGAATGAGCAGCATGCCGTTCAGGAGAATATGACGCTTGAGGAACTGAAATCCGTGATCCGGGCCATTTACCCCAATCAGAATGAGTTCTTTGTCATTGATTTCACCCGTCTGGATCTCAACGACAACGTTCCAGTAACAAACAACTAACGCTTTAATTGCCAGCAGATAACAGGTATGAGCAGGAAAACAGGCCTTTTTCCGCCAGGAAAAACGAAACCTGCCGCATAAAACCTTCGACATTGACCCAGATCAATTTCGGTTTACCGCAGGATGATTAAAGTAAAGCCATGCATTTGTTGTAGCCGGTGCGTTGACAGCGAACTGATCAACAAGTCGGTTGACGGCTAAGTTACCCCTGATGGTTGGTTGACCTATACTCCCTGAACCATCCGGCTATCAGGGGATGACTGTTATGAATTCCAGGCTCTTTCAAAATTTCATTGATTCGATTTCGTTATTAACTGTCAGCCAGATAAATATCCTTAACGAAGCGCTGGCATTCGTTGCGGTAACTAAAGCAGGAGATGATGACGCAGAGGCTATGCGCTCAGGCTGCGATGGCAGTCAGG
>MUIA01000267.1 GCA_002084115.1 Oceanospirillales bacterium LUC14_002_19_P2
TATATGACTCATTACCTCGCTTGGCGGCGCGCTCTAACAGAGCGTCATAGGCTGTCGACTGCACGCATGTTCGAGAAAATCATTGGACATTGGTGCTACCAACCACAAGGGGTAACTTAGCCAACCGGCTTTATGGTTAACAGCGCCGATCGTATTTCATCGGTTGTCTTACCCTGTGCCTTGGCCTGTTTCTGAACATGTAACTCCAGAGCCCCCCGCTCAAGCAATGCCCGCTCACTCTCCCAGGCCTCACGACGGATTTCATAAAGCGACTGCTGCACCCAGGGTGACAACTGAGGCTCTGCGATAGCCTGTTGATCAAAGCGCAACAGTGCTGGCGTGTCAGCAACAGCAGAAACACTGAACAGCAGGCTACTGATGACCACAAAAAAAACGTTTTTCATCAAGGATGATCCCAGGTATTCAAGAGAAACAACCTCCCTGTCACCCATTCCCAAAAGTAGATCTAACGCAGGTAAAGACTCAGTCTTTACCCTTTCGCAACAACCGCAACGCATTGGCCGTCACCAGCGCCGTGGCGCCACTGTCTGCCAGAACGGCCACCATCAAGCCGGTTACCCCCATAAGGCTGGTCACCAGGAAAATGGCCTTTAGCCCCAGCGCAAGTGTAATATTTTGCCGGATAATGGCCATCGCATGACGCGACAGGCTGATAACATCCGCAACTTCACGCACACGGTCATGGGTCAGTGCGGCATCCGCCGTTTCAAGCGCGACATCGGAGCCCTTACCCATGGCAATCCCGATATCGGCCGTACGAAGTGCCGGCGCATCATTGATGCCGTCTCCGACCATGGCAACCGGTGCGGACACCTGCAATGCACGAACCGCCTTCACCTTGTCTTCCGGCAACAGGCCGGCACGAAAATCCATCCCCAGCTGGCTGGCTATAGCCTTGGCGGCCCGGGGATTATCCCCAGTCAGCATGACACTCCCAACGCTGATACCCTGCAGGCGTTCAATTGCATCACCGCTATCTCTGCGCAGCGTATCGCTCAGTGCCAGCAAACCGACAAGTTCGCCATTCACAGAGGCACAAACGACAGTATTGCCCTGCTCTTCAAGGCGAACGATCTCTGCCTCTGCCGTCGGGGAGCGGGTCACAACTCCAGCCATGGCCGTGGGAGACCCAATCCGGACACTCTGCCCCTTTACAACACCGTGAATGCCATGCCCGGCTAGAACGGTAACCTCATCGACAACCCCAACACAGATACCGCGACGCTCCACCTCCGCCAGTATAGCCAGCGCCAACGGGTGGCTCGTGCCTTTTTCAACCGCCGCAACTAAGGGCAGCCATTCGACATCTGACGACCCAAAACCGACCACAGCCGTGACTTCTGGTTTACCCAACGTCAATGTACCGGTTTTATCAAACGCCACCTGCCGAATACCGGCCAATTGCTCAAGCGCAGCGCCGCCCTTGATAAGAATGCCTTTGCGGGTCGCGGCTGCCAGCGCCGAGGTGACGGCGGCGGGTGTCGAAATAATGAGCGCACAGGGGCAGGCAATCAGCAAGAGAGCGAGGCCACGATAGACCCAGACATCCCAGGGCTGTCCGGCCAACAGGGGCGGCAATACGATCACCAGTCCAGCTATGACCATCATCAAGGGCGTATACCAGCGGCTGAATCGGTCAATGAATCGCTCGACCGGTGCCTTATGGGCTTCAGCTTCTTCAATTAGGGTCAGAATACGATCAATGGCATTCTCACCCGGCTCAGATTGAACCCGCAGTTGCACCAGTCGATCCGTGGCCAGACTGCCGGCCAGAATCCGGTCACCGGCAACATGTTCAACAGGCAGGGATTCTCCGGTCAGTGCGCTCTCATCGAAGCTGCCCGCCTCGGTGAGCAATTCTGCGTCCACGGGTAAACGATCGCCGGGCCGGACCTCAATAAGATCCCCCGGTCGAAGACTGTCTGCCATGACCTCCTGACGCTCTTCATCACGGATCACGATCGCCGTATCTGGCGTGAGTGCCATCAGTGCCTTGACGCCGCTGCGTGCCCGATCGGCCGCCAGGCTTTCCAGTTTCTCCCCGATCATGAAGAGAAACACCACCATAGCGGCCTCAAAACTCTCCCCCAAAGCCAGTGCGCCGATAACGGCAACCGTCATCAGGGTTTCCATGCCAAAAAAGTTGCCACGCCTGGCTTGGCGCAATACGCCCTGCATAATTGGGAACAGTCCCCAGAGCGTCGCAGGCCAAAATGCCCAGGCACCTATTTCAGGCACGACAAGACGACTGAGCCCCCCCGCAAGCATTAGCCCCGCCAAGGCCAGTAGCTGGCGATGTTGCAGTAGTCGATCAGTGATAGAGGTTTTGGAATCAGCTCGATTGCCAACACCGGATAAGCCATACCCTAATTCGGTCACAGTCGCTTCTATACGGGAGAGATTCAGGCGGGAGGCGTCAAAGTCAACGGTAAGACGCAGGGTGGCAAACGTAATGTGTGCTTTAATCAGGCCATCCAGGCGATGGAGGGCAGTTTCTACCTTGCTGATACAGCTGGGGCAATCAATGCCGCTGATCGTCCAGGTATGGCGGGAAGGGGGACTGTCGACTTCTTCATCCTCTTCCGTACAACCTGTGCTGGAAACACTGCCACCTCCAGATTCAGCCCCCGAAGCACAGCACGTTGTTACCTCTTCCGATGCCTGCAGGCAACAGCTTTTGACCGTGGGAGCAGTCTTCGTGCTATCTATGGTGGTACTGACACGTGCATTACAGCGATTGTTTGAACAGCATGACATCGTTACACCCCTATAAATAAATTATAATTCACTCAAGTTACGCAGTAACGAATAACCTTAGCTGCTCGAATGATGCCCGCAGAGCGGTCATGTAAATCTTCGCCCTGAGCTGAAAATGATTGACCTTCAGTTTCAGGGAGAGGGTTT
>MUIA01000294.1 GCA_002084115.1 Oceanospirillales bacterium LUC14_002_19_P2
ACCGGTTGCGGTTGTTTTGCCAAAAGAGGACAGAAGGTAGTCAGAGTACAGCTCAATCAGATCGTGTTTCATACCGGCAATAATGCCGTATTTTCAGTCTTGTGCGTAACTTGAGTTAGTAAATTTAGCGTTATATATTGGCTCGTATTATGATGCGTCCAATGATGGCTTTTTAGATACTGTAATCACGTCATTTTCTGAGTTATCCGGCTCTGATATTGATACAGCAACGCAATCGTTAATCGAAATGTATGACGTACTGATAGGTCGAAACTTACAGATTGATGACACTGATTGGCTCCTCTTTGGCCAAGCTAAAAGAAAAGGCGACCACCAAAAGAAACGATCTGCAGCTGAAAGTGATCCTGAAGAACCATCTACATCCAAGAAAGCGAGAACAGAGACTCAAATCTAGATTTGAGTCTTGTAGTTGTATACAGCAAAAAAAGACAATGATAGCCAGCCAAGCATAAAGGCAACACCACCAAACGGTGTGATCATTCCCAAGCTGCGTGTACTTGTTAGTACCAGAAGATAAAGACTGCCACTGAAGAGAATAATGCCGCCCATGAATAATCTGGCTGATAACTTCAGCCAGCGATCAGCGGGATAGTGCATGCCCAATAACGCGGTGAATGCCAGGGCGAGCGTGTGGAACATCTGATAATCAACGGCTTTGCCCCAGGTCACCAGCATGGGAGCTGGTAATCTGGCTTCCAGTGCGTGGGCGCCGAAGGCGCCCAGTGCAACAACCAGTAATCCGGATAATGCAGCAATAAACAGGTAGAAACGGCTCATGTAACATTTCACTCCTGCATGGCAACAGTCATACTCAGGCCTTGCCGGAAAAACTCCGTACTCTTCTCATGCTCACCCAGCTGTGCCAGTAGCTGGCCGAGTTCGTTATAGGTATCCGCTTGCTTGCGTAACCGGAGGCTGGCTTCCAGGTATTCACGCGCCTTGCCCCAGAGCTTGTTGTGAATGCACAGGCGCCCCAGCGTCAGGAACAGCTCGGCATCATTAGGGCGTTCATCCAGCAGCTTTTCTGCGCCCAGCAATTGGCGCTCCTTGTCTTCACCTTCGATTTGTCCGTAGAGCCGGATGATCCGCTCACTGTACAGATCCGATAAGTGGCGGCGCATGACTGCTTCTGCCCGTTTCTCGGCACCGAGGCGGGTCAGGCAGCTGACAAAATCATAGAATAGGTAGTCTTCTTTCTTTTGGGCTTTTCTGAGTTTCTGCCAGATGGCCTCAGCGGGGCGTATGCGCTCTTCAATATCAGACTGCCCTTTACCCTGCTGGTAAGCTTGTTCGAAGAGTGCTTTATAGGCCTGTTGATTCAGGCTATCGAACTCGTCACTGCTGATGACCTTGAGTTTACGCAGGGTAGGCAGTATCTCCGCCAGTGCCTGCCAGTCGTTCAGGCGCAGATAGACCTGTTTTAGCAGCTTGTTGACATAAGTGTGCTTGGGGGAGCGCTTGCGCAGTCGCTTCAGGGTTGCCAGTGCCTGTTCCAGCCGGCCCCGGGCAAGTAGCAGTTCTGCCTGAGTGATACCAATGGCAATATCGGCGCCTGGTGCGGAGGCGTCGGCCTTGCGTAGGTAGTCAGAGCAGGCATCGTAATCCCCGTTTTCATGGGCGGCACGGGCAGCGGCAAGGTAGTTTAGCAGAGGCGCCTGGCCAGATTCGGCGGCATGGGCTAGGAGTTTCTGAGCACCTTTCCAGTGCCCGTTGGCAAACTGAATCAGCCCTTTGGCAGATTGGCGCTGGGCGCGGCGGCGCTTGCTTTTCTGCGTCATGGGATAGGCCAGGCTGATGCTGCCAGCCAATAGTCGGAAACCCCAGGTAATGATTTTATAACCCGCAATCAGTAGTACCGCCGCCAGGAGGAATGACCAGACACTGCCTTCCAGGGAGAACCGGTCATAGGCAATCAGGACATAGCCGCTGTCATGCACCATCATCTGCGCAATGCCAAAGCAGGCAGCAACCAAAAACAGCAGAAAGAGAGTTATTTTCATTGGCCGGCCTCACTGCTGTCTGCAGTTACCGGTTCGCTTTTTTCCGATGTTTTTTGGGTGGATGCCGGCGTGACAGGCAAACGCTGTTCGGCCAGATCATCTACATACCCTTTTAGGGCGACAACCGAACGACTGATATCGGGTAAATCCTGAAGGACTGTGACCTGCTGCCAAGCACTTAACTGGCTGTGGACTGCCGTGATTTCCGGGCCGGTATTCAGGAACCAGGTTTGCAGCCAGGATTGGGCATTCGCCAGACTGGTCTGGTAAAGCTTTTCCTGTCCCTGCAGTAATGCGAGCTGGGCTCGCTCAAGCATCAACCGGAGATTCTGGCGAAGATACAATTCTTCGGAGGGCGGCAGTAATGCGGTCACTGCTTCATGGTTATCCGTACGAATGCGGAACTGGCCAGTAAATGCGTGCCAGGTTTCCAGAGCCGTTGTTTCCAGGTGCTGTTGCCAGGTGTCCTCGCTGGCGAGGACTTCTTCAGCCTGGGATTCGGGCTGATCCGGTTTGAATCCATTGGGTGGCAGTAGGGGTAATTTGTCGATTCTACCCATCAGGGCATTGATCTTGAGCCAGGTGCCTTCAAGGTCAAATCGCTCAACGGCTTTAAGTGCAGCGATATCCTCTGCCAGTGCCTGACGAACAGGAAAGAGACCGTATTCATCGACAGTAATTAGCAACTGATCAGCCTGTGACAGCAATGTCATGGCGCTTTTGACGTCACGCATGGTGAGCAGGCGCTGATTGGCCAGCCTTAAGAGGTATTCGGCTTCCGCCAGCAGCCAGTCGCTGCGGTCACTGCCCTGTAGCCTGACCAGTTTTCGGTTCAGGTTATCCATCCGGCTGACCAGCCGGCTGTATTGCTCCCGGGTATCGTTGAGCTCTGCTTTCAGCACCAGGATGGTTTCCTGGGTTGCGCGGGAGGGGGCTAGGGCGTCATTTATCTGTGTTATGAGCTGGGCTTCTGTCGGAAGCTGTCGCCAGATCTGATAACCCTTCCAGCCCAGCCCGCCAACACCGGCAATTGCGTTCAGGCCAAGCAAGCAGCCCAATACACCAACTTTGCTGATCCGGTTGCCGCTGCGCGGTTTACTGGACTTCTCTTTCCCGGCATGGGCATCGGGAAGGGACTTTTGCCCCTGTTCGCCTGTCTTGTTCTGTTCCTGTTCGCTCACGTGCGTCGTCCGGTTGCAATTAAACGCATCAACTCACTGTATCACTCAATCGGGCCAGTGTATCCAGAACTGCGGGTGTACCGGCGCCTTCACTGATGGCAATGTGGTTGAAACCACAGGCGCGTGCATCCTCAGCCACACGTTGACTCGGTACGATCAGTGTCAGCTGTTTCAGGTTATCGGCATCGGGGTGATGATTCAGCAGTGATTGCAGGTTATTCACGATCTGGCTACTGGTAGCCACAATAACATGGATTCGGTGGGCTGACAGTTGCTGTGGCAGGTATCCTGCCGGGTAATCGGGGCAAGTACGTTCGTAGACAACCAGGGTGTCCACGGTCGCGCCTCGTTCTGTCAGTGTTGTCTGTAGCATGTCACGGCCATTTCTGCCTTTGATGATCAGAATGCGCTGCTCTTCGACCTGCTGGAAATCCGTCAATTCCAGAAGCGCTTCGCTGTCAAAGCCGCCAGGCTGGTAGTTTGCTGTGATGCCATGTTGCTGCAGTGCGTTGGCTGTTGCTTCACCAATGCCATACCAGTCAATTCCAACAGGGCGTTGTGGCCACCAGTTTTCAATCATATTCATTCCGTATTCCACCGCGGGAACACTGATGGCAATGATCTTGTGGTACTGATCCAGTTCCTGCAGGCAGTCGCGAAGGCTTTGTGATTCTGGTGTGGGACGTATATCCAGTAGTGGCACAGCCAAAGCGAAGCCGCCTTGCGCCCTGATAGCACTGGCCAAGTTATCAGCCTGTGGTTGTGGGCGAGTGACAAGAACCCGCATGGACTGAAGTGACAGATCCGTCATTTCAATGGCCATTGTCCTGGTAGACAGCCTTGAGGATTTCACCAGCGCCTTGTGCCAGAAGCGCTTCTGCTGCTTCGATTCCTGCCTGTTCGCACTCGCTTCGGGGGCGTGTGACCGCTGTTCTCAGGATTTCACTGGCATCCGGCTTGCCGACCAGGCCTTCCAGGGCGACATGGCCATCTTCCAGCACGGCATAACAGGCGATAGGCACCTGACAGCCACCTTCCAGACGACGGTTCATGGCTCGTTCTGCCAGTACACAGGTCGCGGTATCTTCATGGTGAAGCGACTGTATGAGTGCAAGGGTGTCTTCATCGATTGTACGGCATTCGATCCCTACCGCGCCTTGTCCCCCGGCTGGCAGGCTGAACGTAACGGGGAGGAATTGCCGTATACGTTCCTGCATCTCCAGCCGGATAAGGCCCGCTGCAGCCAGGATGATGGCGTCGTATTCACCATCATCCAGTTTCTGCAGGCGGGTGTTGACGTTGCCTCGCAGGAACCGGATGGTCAAATCAGGCCGTTTCTCCAATAGCTGGCATTGGCGGCGAAGGCTTGACGTACCCACAATGGCGCATTCCGGTAACTGTTCAATGCTTTGATACTGATTGGAGACAAAGGCGTCACGGGGATCTTCACGCTCACAGATGACGGCCAGCCCGAGTCCCTCTGGAAATGCCATGGGAACATCTTTCATGGAGTGAACGGCAATATCGGCACGGTCCTCCAGCAGGGCGTTTTCCAGTTCCTTGACGAACAATCCCTTGCCGCCAATCTTGGACAGGGGCGCATCAAGGATACGGTCGCCTTTGCTGGTCATGGTGACGAGTTCAATGACCAGGTGAGGATGCAGGGCTTCCAGGCGTGCCTTGACATAGTTGGCCTGCCAAAGGGCGAGGGCGCTTTTGCGGGTCGCTATACGAAGTCTGTTCACGACAAACTGCCTTGTCCATGATGTTACCGGGCAGCAATGATATGCCAGTTTCGTGGTTCCCTGAACCTTTTAGGGGTTTTTCATTAATTTTCTCAGTAGAGCCACATGGCGACGGCTGACAACTAATGGTTTGTCCACACCGCGCAAACGGATTTCGTGGATGCCTTCATTGGTGCGGGTCAGGCTCTCAATGGCCCGTCGGGCAACCAGGGCGTTTCTGTGAATACGCACGAATTGGTCGCCCAGCTGCTTCTGGAGGCTTTTCAGGGGTTCATCAATCAGGACTTCACCGCCTTGGTGGCAGACAGTGGTGTATTTGTTGTCTGCCAGGAAGTAGAGAATTTCCCCCACAGGGATCAGCTCCAGCCCTTTGTGGGTTCGGGCTGAAATATGGGTTCGCAGTACGTTTTCATCGTCCCCCTGTTTTTGCAGGGCATTCAACTGGGAACGGTTAACCCGGGACGCCTGCTGTAACGCCATTTCGAGCCGGCTCTGTTTAACGGGCTTCAACAGGTAGCCAACGGCCTGAACCTGAAAGGCCTCAATGGCGTGCTGCTCATAAGCGGTACAGAAAATGATGGCGGGTGGACATTCCAGCTGACGGATATGGGCCGCGGCTTCCAGCCCAGTCATGCCGGGCATATGGATATCCATGAGAATAATGTCAGGCCCCAGTTGCTCAGATAGCTTGACGGCTTCTGTGCCATTGGCGGCTTCCTCGGCCAGTGGCGTGACATCCGGAATGCGATCCAGCATGTAACGCAGGCGTTCCCTGGCGAGGGGCTCGTCATCGACGATCAGTACTTTCATGGTTTTTATTGGACCTTGCATGGTACCTAATCACTCAAGTTACGCAGTAACGAATAACCTTAGCTGCTCGAATGATGCCCGCAGAGCGGTCATGTAAATCTTCGCCCTGAGCTGAAAATGATTGACCTTCAGTTTCAGGGAGAGGGTTCCAACCTGAAAGCTGAGTAAATCGACAGAAAGACATGGTTGCTCTGAGTTTTGACCGTATGGGCTGGTGACTTTGCCATGGAGGCATTGGATTTCAGGGTCTTATGGAATACCTCAACTTT
>MUIA01000123.1 GCA_002084115.1 Oceanospirillales bacterium LUC14_002_19_P2
AGCGTCAGCTTCCAACCGCCTATACACTCGACACTGCCGTTGACAACCCGATGATTATTTACTCGCATTTCTGCCGTTTTGGATACCAGATTTTTGAAAGCATCCGCCAATTTGGCCTGTGTTGTTTTTGCCATATGGAACTCCTCCCTGTGTGGCCAGAATACCGGGAATACGTGAGCTGCAAGACAGTTGGTACGTTGTTCCCGCCGGTTCTCACACTCATTAGACGGTGTGGTGCGACAAGCAAGGGGCATTAAGGCTTCTGATAGCGGCTCTATCGGGATGGATAGTCGAATTCATGGACAGGGGAGGAAGTGAACGAAAGGAAGGGCGAAGAACAGCCTGGCGGACGTTACCCGCCGTTTCAGGAAGTATCGCACTGTCGTTCAGGCTCAGGCCGTAATACCCGGCGCGACGGTAACAGCAAACAGGAGGAATTAGCTTGAGCCCTTGCCTGGCAAGGGATCACAAATTTTGGCACAAAGCCTGTAATAATCAGGTCAAGGAAGTGGGAAAAAGGACGGCTTCGGGAAGAGCCTGGTCAGGGATGACAGCCGAGGGTCGAATAACAATACCGCCCTCGCAACCGGTGGCTGAGGTCATGGAGTGGAAATGGTTTCAGGGAGGAATCGCCGGGGCAAGGATGCCCCATCTATAACCGGGCGAGCCAGAGGTCAAGCATCATACCGATAGCTCATTGCAGGCATCTTCAAAGCACACCCTCACATCTGTAAGCCAGAAGGTAACGTCCTCATGAACATCTGTTTGAAGAACGATGTTCTCAACAAGCAACAGAGTCTGCTTCATTTTGTCGAAATCACGAACGGACTCCCAGCTCATCCCTTCGTCAATATGAAAAAGAAGCCGTCCCAGATCGGGCGGGTTGCAATGCTTTACCACGGCGTCGCGAAGATTACTCCATGCCCCCTGTAGATCAGAGAGAATGGTCTTTTCGTACCCTGTTGGTTCCTGTTGAAAACTCATGACATTAATCCCCTCTCTGCACGGTCGCCAGCCGGAAGTATTACAGCATTTTCTGTAGTCCCAGGCATATTTTGAATGCCTGAATGAGCGGCTCCGATGTTTTAAAGATCATCGACATTCCCTTGTTGTAGACCTCAAATTCAGTGTTTCCGGTGTCTGACTCGATAACCACATGGTCATATTCTGTTGGGATTGCCCCTTCCCGCATGCCGTAGGTGCCTTTAAGGGCCAGTGTGGATGGCTGGGATAGTAAGTCCGCCAGATCGTCGGGCAAGGAATCGGGACATATATGATGAGTGACCAGCCGCTCCAGTTCATGGCTATTATGGATCATACCGACCTTGTATTTGATGGTTATCAGTGGCAAGTTTCAAGCTCCTTCTGGGCCGGGGTTAGGGCAGGAAGGTATGTTGGCTCAATACCGTCTTCCATAACCTGATCACACACATTGCTGATATACAGTTCACGGGTGTTGACTGTGTTTGGCAGTCTCGCCATTTTACGCCATTGGTGGTAGGTGTTAGGCCTGATTCTTACCTTGATGTAGTTAAGCCCTGTTCGATGGTACAAAGCAATGTCATCAAGTGCCTGCATTTTCCACTCATCATAACTCAGTACGTCACCTGCCTTGTTGGCGTCAGGGTGAACCACAGCGTCATAGTCTTTTTTGGATGTAAACCATGCATATGTGATTAGCGGTTCGGATTTACGGCAATCGGGATATATCAGTTTGGCCAACAACCATACCGGCAGGAACAATAAACGGATAAAAATCATCAGGTAGCGCACGTGAAACTCTACATTATGCGAGCCAGCAGAAACGGCAGACTGCCTGTTAGTGGTACACGACAGGCAGCCGGTTAGAGGTCGAAACCCTGTGGGGTTAATGAACGGATTTTCGATCTTCCGGCTTACAGATTAATGCACCGATACCCTCTTCATCGAGTGTTTTGAAGAACTCCTGAAGCGCTTCCTGCTCGGTGTTGAAAGTATCGTCCCATACGGTTGAGTTTCCATATTCATCCTCTACTTCCAGAATCCATTTACCGTGATCGTCCGCCAGAATAATAACCTCAACGGAGGAGCCCTCGCGCTCAATGGTTTGGGAAAGGCTGGATTTGATTACGTCAATATCATCAGTCATGGCCGTGTTCGCTGTTCAAAGGAAATCAATAGACAAGCCATCATAGCGCATGTGGGCCTTTTTAAACGAAAGCTTTTACTCTACGAGGGTTACCTCAATGCTTATCATTGAGGCACTGGCCGCATTTGATGAGTCACCAATGAGCATTGGATCCAGTGAGGGCTTTACTGATGATGCCTGATACCTCATGGCTGAACCTTAACAGGTTGAAGCCAGTGATACGCAGTAGATTCCTGCTTTGCGATGATCATCAAATGGTATTTTTCTGTATTACCATAGTGCCTCAAGACCCACTGGAGTCCTGCCACCGGGGATGATCAGGAAAAATGACAATCAGGCCGACAACTCTCAGCGAATAAAATTCGCTAGAGCTATTAACGTCCACAACATTTTTTGAATTTCTTACCGCTGCCGCAGGGACACGGTTCATTACGACCGGTCTTGGCATCCGTTCTCACTGCTGTGTGGCCATCATAGGAATAAACGCCTTCAGCATGTTGATATCGCTGTACCGGTGTGTGCGAGACCGAAACCCTGGGCATAAATGCCGCCCAGTGCTGAAGCTCGGCGACGGTATCTGTGATGTAGTACTTGTCATAGCCGATATCGGACAGATCGTCATATTCTGACTGAATCATCTCCTCAATGTCACTCAAAGCAGCAAACCCAGGGCAGGCGAGGCCGTCTTGATAGGCCTGTCGGATATCGGGCAGCAGCTCTGTAAATCGAAGAACTGCGGAGCACAGCACCAGAGTGTTCCATATCAGGGTTGGTTCACGAACCGGGTGCTGTCGGAACAGGTATTTGTAATAAGCGAGGATATCATCGCGGCTCAGCACCTGCTCGCTGTACAGTATAATCAGACTATGAAGTGCCGAACTGCGAACATACTCATCTACCTGATTGTCTTCCACCAGCTTTTTGATGGGGCCGGTATCTCCGTGGCAGACCGAGGCCAGAATACGCCCCAGTCCTTCCGTTATCACATCACCAAGGTGATATTCAGCGCACCCCTCCCAGTCAGACACCAGCCTGACGATTAACGGGTAAGCTTTTGCCTCCCGAAACTGCGCCAGCAAGAACAATGCCGGCAGGGTCATGCGATCATTAACATTGCGGTCAATCGATTCCCCCATGTTCACCAACTCCTGGAGATAGGCCAGAAGATGCGGGGTGATGGCTTCCTTTTGTTCAATAGCAGCCTCTATCGCTGCCTTTGGAAAGTAGCCGTCGTATCCGGACAGTTCGGACAGTATTTCATCAATCGTCACAGGAACATTACCTTTAATCACGGATGCTGAATGGTCGGTTGATCAGAAATCCCATGCGGAAGCAGGCCTGGTTAATGAAGTTTGCTGGCAGGATTATTCACCAGCATCAGGTTTTCAATTCCGCGCTCGGAAAACTCATCCTCATAAGGGCCTTTGAGTTCTTCTATATTCAAAAGAACGTCTTCATTGCTCATTGTTTTAGCTATGGATTCCGGCGTCTGTACAAGAAAGTCACGTGCGGCCATCCGTTGAATCAGTTCGTCCCAAAAACTGTTTTCTTCAAAGGCTTTGACGAAACTCATGTATTCGCCATTCATTTCGGAGTCCCGGGATTCAAAGTATGTCTGGAGTTCATCGTCAAAGAAAATACGATCTTCGCAGTCCATCTCTCTGGCATATGACATGATCTTCTGGCGAAGCACCTCGTAATGCGCCGTCGCTGCTAATTCCTCCTTCCCGACAGAGTGCGCATCCAGCACCCAGCCGGCTATTGCGATCATATCCAGCAGTAGCCGGTACTCTTTTTTGGTGAAATTGATTTTCATGGGTTCCTTCTCCGGCACAGTAGAATCTGGCAAAAAGGGGGCCGTGGTTAGTCCGGCCAGCGTCCTGTTTCATAGAGAGACTCAAAGGTGTCCAGCGCCTCTTCGAGATTCGGCTGGTCATCATCGTCATCGATATCAAACCACATCTGAACGTAGAGTTCGCGGGCATAGTCGTAAAGCGCCTGTTGCGCCTGGCGGCGGCTCAGCGGGTCCGGCGCTGTGGAGACCATCCCCTGAATCACCGTTTTCAGGCAGGCAATATAGACGGAGTCATCCTCCGATTCCTCTTCGTTGCGCCGGTGAAAATGAAGAATCACCGCCTTGCCAAAGGTTATCGCCTGTTCTGCCCATGGGGTCATGGTGTTTACTCCTTATACTGCACTTGTTACGCCCTGCATCGGTATCAACTTGTTATTCACCCACTCCACTCACAAGCCAAAGACTCCGCCTGCTTCAAAACCAACTCAACCGCAGCCGCTGCCCCATCCGGTGGATACTTATACTTCTGCAACGTCCGCCGAACCAGATTCTTCAGCCGTGCCCGCACACTGTCCCGAACCTGCCAGTCAATGGTGGTGGATTTGCGCAGTTTGTCGGTAATCTCAACGGCAATCTTCTTGAGAATCTCATCACCCAGTTCCCGAACGGCGCTTTCGTTATTAGCCAGGGCATCATAAAAGGCTACTTCATCCGGGTTCAGGCCAAGCTCCGCTTCCCGGCTCATTTCCGCCTGAAAGTCTTTGGCCATCTGGATCAGCTCTTCAATCACCTGCGCGGTTTCAATGGCGCGGTTATTGTATTTGCGCAGGGTGGCCTGCAACCGTTCGGAGAATTTCTTCTCCTGCACCACGTTATTACGGGTCTTGGCGCGGATATCGTCCTTCAGTAGCTTTTCCAGTAGCTCCACCGCCAGATTCCTGTGGGGCATCCGCCGTACATCATCCAGAAACTCATCAGACAACAACCCGATATTGGGTTTCTCCAGCCCACAGAGCGCAAATACATCGGCAACGCCTTCCGCCACAATGGCATTATCCAGAATCTGCTTCAGGGCAGACTGCTGTTCCTCCCGGCTACGTTTTTTATCCACGGTGGTGAATTTATTAATGGCCGCCTTCACTGCCGAGAAAAACGCCAGCTCAAGTCGCAGTTCTTTGGCTTCGTCCAGTGTGCTGCACAGGGAGTAAGCCTTGTTGGCCGCCAGCACCAAATCCATCAGTCGCTTCTTGCCATCTTTCAAACTCAGCACATAGTTGGCTGCTGGCACCAGCAACTCTCTGGCTCGGTTTTCAAAACCACTGATATCCAGCCCTTCACCCTGAGGGGTTTTGGCAAACAGCCCACGCAGCGCATCCATCTTTTCTGCCAGAACAGCATAGGCTTCTTCGGATCGTAAGGTTGGCTCACCCTTGCCACGGGCATCGGTGTAATCTTTTAGCGCCGCCTTCAGCTCATTGGCAATGCCGATGTAATCCACCACCAGCCCACCGGGCTTGTTTTTGAACACCCGGTTCACCCGGGCAATGGCCTGCATCAGGTTATGGCCCTTCATGGGCTTGTCCACATACATGGTGTGGCAGCAGGGGGCATCAAAACCGGTCAGCCACATATCCCGCACAATCACCAGCTTCATGGGATCGTTCACATCCTTAAAGCGTTTCTCCAGCCGTTTCTTGGTTTTCTTGCTGTAGATATGGGGCTGCAACAGGGGCTTATCGGAGGTGGAACCGGTCATCACAATCTTGATCACGCCTTTTTCCGGATCAGGGTCGTGCCACTCCGGGCGCAGCTCCACAAGCTCGTTATAGAGATGGGCACAGATATCCCGGCTCATGCCGACAATCATCCCCTTGCCATCCATGCTCTCATTGCGGGACTCAAAGTGCGCCACCAAATCCGCCGCCACCTGTTTCAGCCGGGGCGTAGCACCCACCAGCTTCTCTAACCGGCTCCATTCGCCCTTGGTCTTCTCCCGGAGGTTGATATCTTCCTCATCTTCCACCACCTCATCCACCTGCTCAGAAAGCTGCTGGATTTCAGCGTGGTTCAAATCCAGCCTGGC
>MUIA01000420.1 GCA_002084115.1 Oceanospirillales bacterium LUC14_002_19_P2
GAAACTGAAGGTCAATCATTTTCAGCTCAGGGCGAAGATTTACATGACCGCTCTGCGGGCATCATTCGAGCAGCTAAGGTTATTCGTTACTGCGTAACTTGAGTTATGAAATATCCGGGCTAATGGTTGCCCGATAGAAAAAAGAGGCCGTTCATTGAACGGTCTCTCGTTTTATGAGTCATAAATAGGCGGCTTTTCCTCACTACCGGTGGCGAAAAGCCGTCTGCTTATGCCGCAGGTTGTTTTGGGCAGTGAAGAATCTTGTTCGTCAGACTAACGACAATGGTTTTCCTGCCCTATTCTGCCTGCATAGCCCTGCAAATTTTCCGGTCAAAAATGAATATGCTGAGACGAACCAAGATTGTTGCCACCCTGGGACCCGCGACCCAAAGTGAAGAAGCGCTGGAGAAACTGATTGCCGCCGGTGTGGATGTGGTGCGGTTGAATTTCTCCCATGGTGAACCGGAAGAGCACCGGCTACGGGCTGAGCGGGTGCGGTCCATTGCGGCAAGACTGGGGCGTACGGTGGCGATTCTTGGTGATTTGCAGGGTCCGAAAATCCGGATAGCCCGTTTTCGTGACGGACAGGTTACCTTGGCTGACGGCGAGCGCTTTACGCTGGATGGCGATCTGGCGACAGATCAGGGCAACAGTGAATCCGTTGGTATTGCTTATAAGCAACTGCCTAATGACTGCAAGGTTGGTGATGTTCTGTTGCTGGATGACGGTCGTGTCAGCCTGGAAGTCACAGATATTGACGGTATGAAAATTCACTGCCGCGTGATTAACGGTGGAGTACTGTCGAATAATAAAGGCATTAATCTTCAGGGGGGCGGTTTGTCAGCACCGGCTCTCACTGACAAGGATAAGCATGATATCCAGGAGGCGGCCGATATTGGCGTGGATTACCTCGCCGTATCCTTTGTGCGTCATGGCCAGGATCTGGAAGAGGCGCGTCGTCTGATGGAGGCGGCCGGCGGGAGTGCTGCCATTCTTTCAAAGATTGAGCGGGCTGAAGTGGTTCGCTGCCAAGAGCGGTTGGAAGAGGTCATTCGTGCGTCAGATGCTGTCATGGTTGCCCGTGGGGATCTGGGGGTTGAAATCGGTGACGCTGAACTGGTGGGTGTACAGAAAAACATGATTACCACGGCTCGGCTTCTAAACCGGCCGGTGATTACGGCGACCCAGATGATGGAGTCCATGATCCAGAATTCCCTGCCGAACCGCGCGGAAGTGTTTGACGTGGCCAATGCCGTACTGGATGGTACTGACGCCGTGATGTTGTCTGCAGAAACTGCGACGGGCAAATGCCCCCACGGTGTCGTAGAAGCCATGGCCCGTATCTGTCGTGGTGCAGAGAAGCAGCCTGCTGCGACCGTATCACAGCATCGGATGGAATTTTCCTTTCAGGAAAATGACGAGGCGATTGCCATGGCGGCAATGTATGCGGCCAATCATATGGAAGGAGTGCGTGCGATTGTCTGTCTGACTCGTAGTGGAAGAACCGCTCTGTGGATGTCTCGTATTAACTCAGGCCTGCCGATTTTTGCGCTCAGTCGCCTAGAAGAGACCCGTCGTCGCTTGGCGCTTTACCGAGGCGTACACTGTTTGCCGTTCTCCATGCGCAGTGATAACCCGGAAGTTGAGTCACGCGCCATTGAAGAGCTGGTGAAGGGCGGACATGTTGAAGAAGGCGACAGGGTAATCCTGACTCGGGGTGAAAGCAGCGGGTCTACCAATACGGTGAAAATTATTACGGTTTAAATCTATTCCGGTGCTGAACGTTTAACAGGGATATAACATGACCAGAGAGATTCGCAGGTTAGGCGTACTGACATCCGGTGGTGACGCACCGGGTATGAATGCTGCGATCCGGGCCGTTGTCAGGGCCTGTGTCCATCATGGCATCAAGCCTTACGGGATTCGTGAGGGTTACAAGGGGCTGATTGACGGCCAGATTGAACCCATGAATGCCCGTTCGGTGGCCAATATCGTCAACCAGGGCGGAACATTGCTCAAGTCTGCCCGCTCCCAGGCATTCCGTACGCCGGAAGGGCGACAAACGGCGTTTGAGAATTTCCGCAGTGCAGATCTGGATGCGCTGGTGGTGATTGGTGGCGATGGTTCTTTTACTGGGGCAACACTCTTTGAGAAAGAGTTCGGAATACCTGTCGTTGGTGTTCCCGGCACTATTGATAATGATATCTTCGGTACGGATTACACCATCGGCTATGACACCGCGCTGAATACAGTGGTTGAAGCGGTGGACAAGATCCGTGATACGGCGACATCCCATAATCGGTTGTTCTTCGTTGAAGTCATGGGGCGTGATGCCGGCTTTATCGCGCTGAATTCCGGTATTGGTTGTGGTGCGGAAGAAATCCTGATTCCTGAAGCAAACCGAGGGATTGATCACCTGATCAAATCGCTGGAACGCAGTGATCGTACAGGTAAAACATCAAGTATTGTTCTTGTCGCTGAAGGTGGTAAGGATGGGGGGGCGTTTGAAATCGCGAAAACCCTGGAGGCGAAACTGCCGGATTACGAGGCAAGAGTGACAGTGCTGGGCCATATCCAGCGTGGTGGGCGTCCGTCGTGCTTTGACCGGGTGCTGGCAAGTCGTCTGGGGGTTGCTGCTGTCAAAACACTGCTGGAAGGAAACAGCAGTGTAATGGTGGGTGTGAGGAACAACGCAGTTGCGCTGACGCCTTTTGCTGAAGCCATCAGCAAGCACAACGCGATTGACAAAGAACTATTGGAAGTCGCTGATATCGTTTCTATTTAATAACTCAAGTTACGCAGTAACGAATAACCTTAGCTGCTCGAATGATGCTCGCAGAGCGGTCATGTAAATCTTCGCCCTGAGCTGAAAATGATTGACCTTCAGTTTCAGGGAGAGGGTTTCCAA
>MUIA01000458.1 GCA_002084115.1 Oceanospirillales bacterium LUC14_002_19_P2
AGACAAACCGGTTGCGGTTGTTTTGCCAAAAGAGGACAGAAGGTAGTCAGAGTACAGCTCAATCAGATCGTGTTTCATACCGGCAATAATGCCGTTTTTTCAGTCTTGTGCGTAACTTGAGTAAGTAAAAAAGGCGATCATAAGATCGCCTTTTTTCTATCAGTACAGGATCAGTTATAGATACGGTTTTCCTGTTCCTGAACACGAATGAAGGTCGTGCGCTTGGTCAGCTCCTTCAGCTGGGCTGCGCCCACATAAGTGCAGGCAGAGCGGGTGCCGCCAAGAATATCCTGGATGGTGATGGCAATCGGACCGCGATAGGGAATCTTGACGGTCTTGCCTTCCGAAGCGCGATATTCGGCCACGCCACCACTGTTTTTGTCCATGGCGGTTGCTGAACTCATGCCGTAAAACAGCTTGAACTGCTCGCCATCTTCTTCAATCAGTTCGCCGCCGGACTCGTCGTGACCAGCAAGCATGCCGCCCAGCATGACGAAATCAGCACCGCCACCAAAAGCCTTTGCAACATCGCCCGCACAGGTGCAGCCGCCATCGGAAATAATCTGGCCGCCCAGTCCGTGTGCTGCATCAGCGCATTCAATGACAGCTGACAGCTGCGGATAACCAACGCCGGTCTTGACCCGGGTGGTGCAGACAGAGCCGGGACCAATACCGACTTTAACAACGTCAGCACCGCCCAGTAACAACTCTTCTAGCATTTCACCGGTGACGACATTACCGGCAATGATGACTTTGTCAGGCCATGCCTTGCGCACTTTGGCCACGAAAGCGACAAAGTGTTCAGAGTAGCCATTGGCAACATCAATGCAGATGAAATAGAGCTTGGGATGGGCTGTCAGAATACGGCTCAGTTTTTCAAAGTCGTTGTCGGAGGTGCCGCTGCTGACCATGACGCGGTGATAAAAGTCATCGGTCGCATCACTCAGGAATTCGTTCCACTGCTCTTCCGTGTAGTGCTTATGAATGGCGGTGAGCATGCCATGCTCGGCCAGTGCAGTGGCCATTTCAAAGGTGCCGACGGTATCCATGTTGGCCGCAATGACGGGAACACCACGCCATTCGCGTCCGGAATGCATAAAGTGGAAAGTGCGGTTCAGATCGACCTGGGATCGGCTCTTCAGGGTGGATCGCTTTGGGCGAATCAGGACATCCTTGAAGCCGAGCTTGATATCGTTTTCTACACGCATGAACAGTTCTGTGCCTTTACGTTGGGCTGGTGTCGTCGTTGGCAGCCATCAGTCTTTCCGGCTTATAGCGCACTATAATGCCGACTATTCAGCGTATAAGTGATGCCAAGCCTGACTGATCTGGCCTGGCACTTATACGGGCGGAGTATCAGTGAAATACTGTTCGTTGTAAAGTTTTTAACCGGCGCCTGCCATGGTCTTCTTTTGGCTATGAGGGCTGAATGTTGAGCGTACAGGCTGCTGGGAAGGAGTACCGCGATGAAACTGTATAGCCGCAATGTGTCGCCTGCGGATCAGATGGTTCGACTGGCGTTGCTTTTCAAGGATATCGATCATGTGATGGCTGAGTCCGATGCCGAGGCGCTGGCCGGGTTGCATTATCAGGGTGGGGCACATGAATCCCCGGTACTCGATACGGGGGATCAGCAGCTGACACAGGCCATGGCAATCCTTGAGTATCTTGAGGATGTTCATCCTGAGCCTGCGTTATTGCCGGAACAGCCTCTGGTGCGCGCCAGAGTTCGTAGTTTTGCCCAGCTGATTTTCAGTGATATCCAGCCTTATGCCCATGCGCGGGTGTCAGGTTATATGGAAAACCGTTTGCAAATACCACGGGATGAGCAGGCGCTCTGGTTTTGTCACTGGCTGGAAACCGGTCTTGCAAGGCTGGAATTTATGCTGGCCCATCAGGCGCAGACGGGGACTTACTGTTTTGGTGAGCAGCTCACCATGGCGGATTTGATACTGGTGCCGCTGGTAGTGACGGCAGGGAGACTGGATATTGATATGCGTTCATTTCCACATATTTCCCGCATTGTCGAGAATTGCATGGAGCTTGAACTGTTCGAGTGGTTGCAGTCTTAATACCGGTGCGACGCTTGTGCGTGCACCGGTTACGTTGTTAGCGCTGGATCAGTTGATCAATGTGTTGATCTTGGTCTTGATGAGATCCATGGCAATACGGTTTTTGCCGCCCCGGGGAATGATTAGGTCCGCATGCTGGCGCGATGGTTCAATAAACTGCTGGAACATCGGACGGACCGTTTCCATGTACTGGCTGATGACTGATTCCATGTCCCGTCCGCGAGTGACAATATCCCGCTGGAGGCGGCGAATCAGGCAGATGTCGAGCGGCGTATCCATGTAGAAGCGCAGGTCAAACTGCTTGCGGACATCCGGGTTGACAAACAGCAGTATCCCTTCATAAATCACTACCCGTGAAGGGCGCACAGTGCGGGTCTCGCTGGTGCGGTTATGGATGGAGTAATCGTAAGTCGGAACCTGGATGGCTTCCCCTTGCTTGAGCATCTGGAGATGCTGGAGCATCAGGTTGTGATCGATCGCGTTCGGGTGGTCATAGTTAGTCAGAACGCGTTCATCCATACTCAGGTGGGATTGGTCCTTGTAATAGGAATCCTCGGAGATCACGCTGAGGTTTTCACTTTTCAGTTCTTCAACCAGGGTTTCAGCCAGCAGGCTTTTTCCGGAAGCTGAAGCGCCGGCAATACCGACCAGGATGGGTTTCTGTGGCATGGGGAAATCTCTGACGGGGACGCAGTATAAATACCCCTGAATTCGTATCATAAATGCATAACCTCTGTAACCAGAGGGTTGCTACAGAGCCTTTGAATTTATTTAGAGCTCAGGGGTAATCTGTTAAGCAATCAAACCATACAGAGGACGCCAAGG
>MUIA01000169.1 GCA_002084115.1 Oceanospirillales bacterium LUC14_002_19_P2
GTTAATAACGAAATCGCATCAATGAAATTTTGAAAGAGCCTGGAATTCATAACAGTCATCCCCTGATAGCCGGATGGTTCAGGGAGTATAGGTCAACCAACCATCAGGGGTAACTTAGCCATAAGGTGCTATTGCAGAATAAGGTCATCGCCTATGCCACTGAATTGGGCTTTTGCAACAGCCTCTTAAGAGGTTTTGGGGCGATCAGCGAAGCCGCCGCTCGAATACTGGTTGAGCGTGGTGTTGAGCCCTGTGATGGTGGCTGGACCTGGCGTACGGATGCCCGTTTGACACTACCTTCAGCCATGAGGCTGACCCATGCTCATGCGGAGGCATTCACGAATCGCCTGTCCATGCCAACACTGTTAATTGCCGCTGAGGGCGGTATTGTGATTTCGGGTGTTGAAGCCCATCAGGGCGAACTGGATCATATTGCCATCAAGACATTGCCGGGCGGGCATCATCTTCATCTTGAAGAGCAGGCAGAGGCGGTGGCTGAGGCGATGGGGGATTTTCTGTTCAGCGTGTAAATCTACACCACGAACCGTCTAGACGGTTCGCGGTTTGATCTTTTCAACGTGATTCATTGGCTCAGGCTGTTGAAGTCGCCTTAATTTTCTTGATGGCAAGTCGAATATCCAGCTCTAGATCTTCTGGCGCTGTTGTTGGACTGTAGCGGATGACTTTGGACTGGTCTGGGTAAATCAGGAATTTGGTGAAATTCCATTTGATCGCTTCAGATCCTAATACGCCGGGTGCAGCGCTTTTGAGTTCTTTGAACAATGGATGGGCATCGTCTCCATTGACATCCACTTTTGAAAACATGGGAAAACTGACGCCATAGTTCTTTTTGCAGAAACTGGCAATATCATCACTGTTACCGGGTTCCTGATGGCCAAACTGATTACAGGGGAAGCCGAGAATTGTCAGGCCTTGCTCATGGTATTTTTGATAGAGGGCTTCTAACCCTTGATATTGTGGCGTAAATCCACATTTACTGGCGGTGTTGACGACCAGAACGACGTGGTTGCTGTAAGCTGACAGGGGTTGAGGCTTACCATTCAGAAGTGGTATTTCGTGGCGAAGAAAATCCATGTGGATCCCCGATTTTTTTGTTTCTGGTGGGCGTATTGTACGCAGATTTACGCATCCATGAGGATGCTGCTGCGTGCTTTTTCAGTATGCTGACAATCCTCAGCGAACCTGTAACGATGAATAGGTCTCTTCAGCGGTCTGGTTTCCTACCATTTCATCATACGCGCTGTGTTGTATCAGGTTGATAGGTTGCTCGAGCTTTCCCAGATAGTCAGTGGCTGCACTGATACTGTGAAATATTATGGGAAATGTTGGGTCTTTTTCCGTCAGAAAGTACCGGTTTTCACCTTTCGTAATCTGGCAAAGATAAATGTCGCCTTCATTGGCTACCAGATTGACCGTGGTGTCCGGGTTTTTTCGTATGAGCTGTTTTAACTCTTTGAGTTTCATAGTAAATCTCCATGTTATTAGGTGTTTTTATCGTGACCTTTGTCCCTATCTAGATAATTTCAGTGACTATATTAAAGCTTATACATAAAAATATAAATGTACAAATATGTTGATTGTTTAATTGTGCAGGTGGTCGTCACTTTAGATTAACTGCTGTCGAAATCCGTGCTGGTAGCATCAAGCCATAATCAAGCTAATACTTAAGCTAACGGCAGCGTATTTGAACTGTATTGGCTTTTGCTCAACAGCCATACAAACGACAGGGAGTGTCGATGTTTTCCTTTATTGATGGTCGCAAGATTATGGAGCCCATTCTGTTTGGTGTTCTGATGGTTGTTATGGTGCTTACGGTGCAGGGTTACTTTGCCCAGAGGAGTATGCCAAAGGATCAGGCACCTGCCGTTTCAGGACGCCTGATTGATGGTAGCTATATTGATTTACTATCGATTAGTCATGATCAGCCCGTCTTGCTGTATTTCTGGGGCAGCTGGTGTATGGAGTGTCGCGCGATCAATTCTGCGGTACAGAAGGTGGCTAATGATTATAAGATTGTCTCAGTGACCATGAGCTCTGGAAACAAGGAATGGCTTAAGCAGTATATGAAAGCAAGGGAACTGAATTTTCCTGTTCTCAATGATACGACGGGTGTCATCAGCCGGGAGTGGGGCGTGACGACGGTCCCCTCATTCGTGGTGGTTATGGATGGCAGGGTGCGTTTCATCACAACCGGCTACACCACCAGTGCTGGTCTTCGTGCAAGGCTTTGGATTGTGGGATCGCTGCTGCCGTTTGTTGAGCGTGTTAAGGCGTGGTTCTGAATGCGAAGTGCAGGATATGACATGTATTAAAGTAGGACGAAGGTTTTAGCAGGCTGATTGGGTGAGCAAGTGATAAACTGCAATTCTCATTCAACCTGTACCGGGTAGTTGACGACAATGCAAAGGATCCTGTTTTCTCTCTGTTTGCTTTCTCTCTGGGGCAGTGCTCATTCCTCCGATATGCCGGGTTCGACGAATCTGCCGGGTATTGAACGGTATCCCAACACGGACATTGTTCGTTATGGCGAAGGGGAAAAAGTCAATTACCCGCTGGTGGCCAGTACGATAAAAAAAGTGAATGGTGTTGTGCGCGCTGATGAGGAGCAGCGTCTTGATGGTGCGTGGCGCAGGGTCATCTATCTAATGCCGGATGGGCATGGCAGTGATGTGGGTTTTCGTTATTTTTCTGATCGTCTGGAAAAACTGAGCGTAAAAACGCTTCATAGTTGCGAAGGCCGCCATTGTGGCCCGAGTAACCTCTGGGCCAATAAGGTATTTGAAGAAGCTAATCTGTATGGTCTGGACAAGGATCAGTTTTACTTGCTGGGTGCGCGTACTGTCGATAGCCATACCGAGTACTATGTTTTGTATACAGTCCGGCGTGGAAACAAGCGCGTTTATGCCATGTTGGATCAGTTGATTGTGGATGGCGTGCAGGAGCGGCGGGTATCTCCGATCGCGTCAGGTTTTGAAGGTGGTTTGAACGCATCAAGAAAGGAGCATTACTGGGATGTTGCCGTAGAGCCTGAGACTGGAACGATTGCCCGGCAGGCTATCGACAAGATTCTGGCGCATCTGCAGCAGGATAGTACGACAACAATATTGCTGGCTGGCTCTGTTCCACTTGATCGTGACCTCAAGCTAGATCAGCAAATCGAGCGCTCTCAGCAGTATGCCCAAGCGCTGAAAGACCGGTTAATCGAAGAAAATGTGGCAAATGAGCGGCTCTTTGTGATTGGCACGGGGCCTTTGTTACAGGAAACGGCGACTAATGCCATGCCTTTTGTGCGGGTTATGAGGGTTCAATAACCCGTCAAAGCTGCTTTAAGGGGCCCTCAGCGTCTGATACTTCCCTGACATCACCTAGGCTAATAAGGGACAGGGAGAAAAAACATGGCCAAAACGGTATCACTGGTTCTTGGTAGTGGCGGCGCCAGGGGCTATGCCCACATCGGGGTGATTGATGAACTCCTGGCCAGAGGGTATGAGATTTCAGCCATTGCTGGGTGCTCCATGGGGGCGCTGGTGGGCGGTCTGTATGCTGCCGGCAGGCTGGAAGCTTATCGGGAGTGGGTGATGGAGCTGAAATACCTGGATGTGATCCGGCTGCTGGATCTATCCTTTCGCTCTCCCGGTGTGTTCAGGGGTGGTCGAGTTCTTGAAGCGATGAGCAGCATGGTCGGTGATCGCCTGATAGAAGACCTGCCCATTCCGTATACCGCCGTTGCAACCGATCTTAATGCCCGCAAGGAAATCTGGTTCCAGGAGGGCGATCTCCTGCAGGCGATCAGGGCATCCATAGCCATTCCCAGCTTGTTTACCCCTGTTGAATACAATGGCCGGCTTCTGGTCGATGGAGGGGTGCTGAATCCTATCCCTATTGCGCCAACTGTCTCAGCACATACTGATCTGATTATTGCCGTCGATCTTAATGCGGATATTGCTCCCTTGCAGATCGCCTGTGACCCTGTGCCTGCGGCCAAGGAACAACGCATACTCGAGCGGTGGTTCAGAAAGCTCAGAAAGGGTGGTTCAGATGATGATAGCGATGAATCCATGCAGCAAACGGTTGAACTGGCGTCAGGCAAAACCGGTATTCTGGATATCGTGAACCAGTCCCTTGAAATCATGCAGGAAGTCTTGACCCGCCATCAGATGGCGGCCTATTCGGCGGATGTCCTGATTCCCGTGTCTGCCCGTCAGTGTCGTTTTTATGAATTCCATCGGGCGGAAGATTTGATCCAGGTCGGCCGTTTGCAGGCGGCGTCGTTGCTGGAACAGTATCCGCAGTTTGCTGTTTCTCAGGAAGAAGGCGAGGAGGGCGTCGCAGGCCAAAGTGATACAGTATCGGATTGCCGCCCGTCACAGGAATGATCGTTTCTCTATTGGATAGCGCTCAACGGCGTGTTTTCAGCAAGACATAAACTGCACCACGACCACCATCCCTCGGCAGGCAGGAAAAAAACGCCTGAACAGCATTGATTTGTCTTAGCCACTGGTTCACATAACTCTTCATCGTATCCTGTTGCCCGAAACTGCGGTGGGATTTGCCGTGAATGACGCGCACACAGCTATAGTGCTGATCTTGGCAAAAGGCCAGGAATCGGGTCAGAAGGTTGCGGGCCTCTTCTATGGTGCAGCCATGCAAATCCAGGTTGTAGTCGACAGGGAAGTGTCCCTGTTTTAATTGTTTGAAGCGGCTATGCTGTAGGCCAGCTTTCAGGTATTCGATGGGTTGTTCCGGTTCAATTGGCTCAATATGGGTGTCTGATAGCCCATCGGCGGGCGGCGTGTAGTCCGTTGCGGCTGACCGCCGCCGCAGCGCTTTGGTGAATTCCGGAATAATGTCTGACTTACCGGATGTCTGTGCCTGATGCTGACGCAACGGTTTTACGCCGGCCATTTCCTGCTGAAACAGTCGGCTTTCGTCGTCAGTGCTGGCGTTATGGTTGGCATCGTCGCCCATTGCTGGTTCCATTGGCTTTTGGGAGTGATACAGTTCAGGCTATCCCGTCGTTTGAAGCGACACGGGTCAAATAGTTCAGAAACCGCCTCTTTCCCGGGCAGAGTGGGATATAATCGCGCATTCTAAACTGAACCGTTGTAGGAGTCATGGTGTCAGATTTGCTCAATGATACGTCAGGCCTGCTAACTATTCGCGACTGGCTGCGATGGACATACAGCCGTTTTAACGAAGATCCGTCGATGTTTTACGGCCATGGCACGAACAACAGCTGGGATGAAGCGCGGCACTTGGTTTTGCAGGCATTAAATCTTCCATGGGACTATGATCCTGCCTATTTTGACAGTCGCCTGACTGAGAGCGAGCGTCAGCAACTGACGGCGCTTGTGCAGCGTCGTATCAGGGAGCATATCCCGACGGCTTACCTGCTGAATCAAGCCTGGTTCTACGGCATGCCGTTTTATGTGGATGAGCGGGTACTGGTTCCTCGATCGCCTATTGCGGAATTGATTGAGAAAGGGTTTGAGCCCTGGCTGGGTGGTCAGACCGTTGATCGGGTGCTGGATCTCTGCTGTGGTTCCGGTTGCATTGGTATAGCCTGCTCGCAGGCTTTTCCAGATGCACAGGTCGATCTGGTTGATATCTCTGAGGATGCGCTGGAAGTTGCACACATCAACATTGATCGCTTTGAGTTGTGGGATCGTGTGCGAACGGTCCAGTCTGATATGTTCCTGTCGTTAAGGACGATGGAAGACCGTCCCCGTTACCAGTTGATTGTCAGCAATCCACCGTATGTGGACGCCGAGGATATGGCGGACCTGCCCGATGAATATCTGCATGAGCCGGCACTCGGGTTGGAAGCGGGTAATGATGGGCTGGATTTTGCGCGTACGATTCTGACGAATGCGGCGGATTTCCTGGATGAAAATGGTCTGCTGGTCGTGGAAGTAGGCAACAGCGAGTGGGCCCTCCAGGAGGCCTATCCGGATGTTCCGTTTACCTGGGTTGACTTTGAGCATGGTGGCCACGGTGTCTTTGTGCTTACGGCGGAAGAGTGCCGTCGCTATCGCGACCGATTCGGCGACAGTCACTGAAAACCCGGTATAATGCCGGCATCAACAAGAACCGAGGGTGATGATGGCTTAATGGCAGTCATCGCCCTGCAATAAACGGCAGTGGAGTATCATGGCAGGTAATACCATCGGAAAACTGTTCACCGTGACCACGTTCGGTGAGAGCCACGGCCCCGGTCTCGGGTGTATTGTTGACGGCTGCCCGCCGGGGGTTCCGCTGGATGAGCAAATGCTTCAGCAGGATCTTGATCGTCGAAAGCCTGGCGCTTCCCGTTATACCACGCAACGGCGTGAGCCGGATGCTGTGCGCATTCTGTCTGGCGTTTTCGAAGGGGTAACTACGGGCACGCCGATCGGGTTGCTGATCGAGAACACCGATCAGCGATCCAAGGATTACTCGGAGATCAAGGACCGTTTTCGTCCCGCCCACGCGGATTATGGATATTGGCACAAGTACGGTATTCGCGACTATCGAGGTGGTGGGCGGTCTTCTGCACGGGAAACGGCGATGCGTGTGGCCGCAGGTGCCATTGCACGGCAATTTTTGAAGGCGCAGAGAATAACCGTTCGGGGGTATCTCTCCCAGATGGGGTCGATCAAGGCGGAAACCTTTGACTGGGACGAGGTGGGTCGTAATCCATTCTTCTGTCCGGATGCGGTTAAGGCGGCGGAGATGGCTGACTACATCAATGCACTGAGAAAAGAAGGTAATTCTATCGGAGCCCGAATCACGGTTACAGCAACGGGTCTGATGCCTGGGCTGGGCGAGCCGGTGTTTGATCGGCTGGATGCGGATCTTGCCCATGCGCTAATGAGTATTAATGCGGTAAAGGGTGTGGAGATTGGTGCAGGCTTTGACTGTGTAGAACAGAAGGGTACCGATCATCGCGATGAAATGACGCCGGAAGGCTTTCTGTCGAACAATGCGGGCGGCATTTTGGGCGGAATCACGACGGGTCAGGATGTTGTGGCCCATATTGCGCTCAAACCTACCTCCAGCCTGCTAGTGCCAGGACGCAGCATTGACGTGGAGGGTAATTCTGTCGAAGTGGTCACCAAAGGGCGGCATGATCCTTGTGTCGGGGTACGGGCAACACCGATTGCAGAGGCAATGATGGCCATTGTGTTGATGGATCACTTGCTCCGGCATCGAGCCCAGAACAGTGATGTGTCGGTGTCTACTCCAGTGATTGCCGGGGCTGTAACCTAATACCTAGATTGGTTGTCTGTTCAGTAAGGGGTGTAGCTTTTCCCGGACGGGGGTTGGGCATTCTGACAGGTGCAGCTCTATCAGATGTCTTACCCCCCGGCGAAGCTGGGCAACAACGGCTTTTTCTCCTGATAGCTGGCATTGG
The DNA here is from genome assembly GCA_002084115.1 of Oceanospirillales bacterium LUC14_002_19_P2. Taxonomy (GTDB): domain Bacteria; phylum Pseudomonadota; class Gammaproteobacteria; order Pseudomonadales; family Endozoicomonadaceae; genus Kistimonas. The sequence continues at coordinate 7,415 of MUIA01000169.1, forward strand.
TTTGCAACCTCTTGCCAGCTGTATTTCTGCAAGACCTTGCGTACCAGTAGCGTCAGTATTTCAGGCGCGATGTGTGCAGGCTTCGTCCGCAATGCTTTGAGCAGCATTTTTTCTATTGCAAGAACACATCCATCATAAGTGCGATTGCTGTAGGCAAAAGAAATACTGTCCAACCAGTCCTGCTCTGTTAAGCGGTCATGTTCCATCGCAGAGGAGTGAGATGTTTCACTTAACAGTGCTGCTGCCAGCGAGGGTTCAATATCACGGAGCGAATCGCTCATAAGTATGGGCAATTGCTGAATAAACCGCTTTCTTGCAAGGGTGTGTATGCGTGATGCAGCTTCAGATAGGGATAGCATTACTAGCGCTGAATGTTCACCGCTGGCGGTATCCCGCGTTGAGCCCAGTCGAAGCGGAGTAAGTCCCGATATCTGCCAAAAGTTCAGGAGTGCGGGGGTGGCGCCAAAACTGCTGGCAATAAAATCCCGATTCTTTCGTTGGCACTCCGTTATAACGGTTTCCAGGAGTTGCTTTCCCAAGCCCAGACGACGCAGTGCAGGGTGGATGGCGATTCGCATGATCCGCTCACCTGTTAACTCGGCAGCTTTCGCGATACCGGCATGGTTAGCAAGGGATTGGGGGATAAGATGGCCGCGAAGACGTCGCTCGCCTAGCCAGATGGCTTGAGCCAGCGTTTTGCATAACCCGCCTTCCTTTACTGATAAAACGGTACCTGCAATATGTGAACCTCGGAACAGGACATAAATGGAGAGATCCGGGCTATCCATCAGCATCTGCAGATCGCGAGGTGTCGTCTGATAATGGGCAGTGACCAGCAGGCCGAACAGTTCATTCAGTAGCGCCTCATCCTTGGCTAGCTGGGCTTGCGACAGTTTGACGATGCTACCCAGACCATTGGCACTGTCCTTTATCATGGCGTCGGGAGAAGGCGAAGCATTTAGTTGCAGCAGCTGAAAAGTGAGCGCTTCAACCGGATCGCCATTCGCCCAGCGAATAGGTGTGTCCAGCGTCAGATGCCGCCATTTAGGGGTTGTCTGGTCCAGGGTTTCCCTGAATCGAATGGCAAATCCCCGGCCGCTGCCTTCGTAACCGTGAATCGTTGATGAGAAAACGATACGTGCATGTTGTTTTAAGAGCTTGCTTAGCAGGGGGGCCGGAATCGCTGCAGCCTCGTCTACCATGACCAGTGCCGCTTCCTGGGGATTCTGGGCAAGGTCATCTGGCGCAACAAAATGAAGGGTTGTCTCGTTGTGCTGGATACGGTGTCTTCTAATATCAGCATCCGGTAGAAGTTTGGTTGCTTGATCAAACAGTGATGTGACGGCTTCGGGCTGCGGTGCGGTTACCAATAGTGGGCCGATTCCCTGTTGTAGCAGCTGGGCTGCCGCAATACCCAGTGAAGCCGATTTGCCTCGACCTCGATCTGCCGTGATCACGAGAGGGCGGCGTCTATGGCCGGTGGCAACGCGAAGGATTGCTTCTACAGCCTTGCGCTGGTCATCCGTTCGGCAGAGGTTGTCAGTATCAGGCCACGTATCTGTTGTGGACGTTTCATAAACCGGTAATGAGGGGACTGGCAGTCCTTCTTCTACTGTGATGGTGTGGATCGATGCCTTGATGAGCCGAGCTATTCGGGATAAAAAATGCCCCTGGATGTCTTCGGGGGCGCACCCATGGCTGAGAATGGCGCTGTATTCGGGATCGTTATGCCTATGCCAATTGTCCAGCGGCGGACACAGCAGGATCAGAAGGCCTCCTGCACGAATAATGCCGGAGGCTGCGCCCAGTGCGTTGGGGTTGAAGCCGCTATGAGCATCAATAATAACGGCATTGCCCTCAGTACCCAGTAGTTGTTGGGTTTGGCCGGGTTTGAAGTGTGTTGTGTTGCCGTGTCCAGATGTATTGCTGATCCAGAGAGTATCGTCAATGTCGGCTATAGCCGCGATGGCATGCGTCAGGCACCACGGATGGCTGCCTGATAGTACCAAAGCCCGTCGTTGTCTTGAGGTGCGAGCCTGGTTTATCAGATTGCTAATAAGGGTGTCAAAGCTGTCCGCTAGCGCCACAAAGGGTGTCCTGCATAGGCTGGGTGTTGATGAGTGATTGTATCGTCTCGCTCATCAGTTACGCCAGAAGGAGGGCAGGAACATAACCAATACCGTTATGACTTCGAGACGTCCCATCAGCATACCAACACAGAGTAGCCACTTGGCCATGGCGGGTAACGTCGCAAAGTTGCCAGCAGGGCCTATGACATCGCCAAAGCCAGGGCCTACATTGGCAATGGCTGTGACTGCGCCACTCAGGCTGGTGACAAAATCCAGGCCCAGCAGGCTGAGGCCAATTGTCAGCAACGCAACCAGCAGCCCAAAGAACGAGCTGAAAGCCACCAGGGAGCGGAGGATATCGTTGGTAATCTCAATACCGTTGTAGGACTGGACAAGGAAAGCCCGCGGGTGATTGAGTTGTTTCAGCTGGATATGGAGCAGCTTGAACCCGATCTGGAAACGGAATATTTTGATGCCACCTGCAGTGGAACCCGAACAGCCGCCAACGAAGGTCAGGAAGAAAAACAGGCTGATCGCGAAGCCACCCCAGAGGCTGTAGTCCGTCAGCGCATACCCTGTGGTCGTGACAACGGAGGTGGTATTGAACCCAACCAGGGTCAGTGACTCAAACCAGTCATAGCTGGAGTTGAGCCAGAGCCACACGCTGAATAACAGCCAGATCATGACCAGGAAGCCGATAAAGGCCTGCACCTGACTGTCACGAAGCAGCGAGGCTCGGTCTCCACGCAAAAACCGCACGAAGAGTACGAATGGCAGACTGCCCAATATCATGAAAAGTGTCGCGTTCCAGTGTACCCATGGATTGCTGAAGTGTCCCATGGAGGCATCACTGGTAGAGTAGCCTCCCGTCGATACTGTGGTCATGGCATGGTTGGCAGCATCAAACAGATTCATCCCGGACAGCAGGTAACCCACCATGCAGAGAATGGTAATAATGCTGTAAACCAGGACGATGCGTTTGGCAATCGAGCCGGAGCGCGGCAGGGCTTTTTCTGACCAGTCCGAGGATTCACTCTGGAATAGGCGCATACCACCGACCTTCAGAAATGGCAGAATGGCGACCGCCATTACAATAAAGCCAATTCCGCCCAGCCATTGCAGGATCGAACGCCAGAGCAGGATGCCGCCGTTGACTGTGGCCAGGTGGCTCATTACCGTTGAGCCTGTTGTTGTGATGCCGGACATGGTTTCAAAGAACGCGTCCGTGTAGGACATGTCCTCAACCAGAACAAATGGCAGGGCGGCAAACGCGCTGACCAGAATCCAGCTCACATTGGTCAGCAGGAAGATCTGACGGGAGACCAGGCTGAAGTGCCGTGACCGCATCAGCATGGCCAGCAGGCCGCCGCTCAGGAAGGTATAGATGGCAGACTCGAAGAACGCGCCAGCGCCAATGTCACCCATGGACAGGGTGAGCAGGGCCGGAATCAGCATCAGAATGCCCAGTACCATCAGAAAAAGCCCTGCGACGTACAGGACTGGTTTGATGTTCATGGTGCTTATGGCCAGGTCCGTGGAATTTGATTCGCGGATTGTAGCCAGTGGTGTCGCCATGTAATTAAGGGTTTATACCAAGTTTGCCGGAGGGGAGCGCGCGTCGTTTCGAATGAAAAGGATAGGCTATCGACGGGAAACAGCCGTTAAATTCAGCAAATCTTACTGAGTTCGTGGCACAGTCATGTTATAAAGCGCTGTCCTGAAACTCAGTGGAGGAAAGCATGTCAGGTTGTCAGTCAGTCCGAAGCCCCTATTCGGTGGCGGAGGAGATCGCCAACAGTCTGTCCCATGGGCTGGGTATGGTGTTTGGCATTGTCGCCCTGGTATTGCTGGTCAATGAGGCGGTGGCGCTGGATGATACCGTCAGGGTTACCAGTTTCAGTATCTATGGCGCCAGCATGATCCTGTTGTTCCTGGCATCGACGCTCTATCATGCGATTCCGGCACCGGGTGCAAAGCGAAGGCTTAAACTGTTTGATCATTGCGCCATTTATTTGTTGATTGCCGGTACCTATACGCCGTTTTTACTGGTAACACTGGAAGGGACTTTCGGCACCGTATTAATGGCTATTGTCTGGAGTCTTGCTGGACTGGGATTGGCTTTCAAACTGGTCTTTGGGCACCGTTATCGCAAACTGTCACTGTTGACCTACCTGGGGATGGGATGGTTGTCTCTGGTGGCGATAGGGGAGCTGGTTGAGCGTCTTCCCGCAGGGGGGATCTGGTTGCTGGCCAGCGGTGGGCTGGTATACAGCCTGGGGGTTGTTTTTTACGTCTGGAAGCGGTTGCCGTTTAATCATGCCATCTGGCATCTGTTTGTTCTGGGCGGTTGTGTGTGCCATTTTCTGGCCATCTATGGCTACGTCTTACCGCTGCCTGCCATGTAAAGGGTGGCAGCATACCGTTCCCTGTTGGCAGGAGCACAAGGGGACAAAACATTGATCAAGGTGAGCATGACAAGCCGCCGTTATACAGGGAATCATGATGCGTCATACTGTGTTTGACACACCGGTTGTTAACTGGCTATTTCGGCAGATGTCGAAAATCGGCCTGAAGCTGACGGGCTGGAAAATGGAAGGATCACTTCCGGATGCGCCCAAGTATGTGGTGATAGCAGCACCGCATACCAGTAACTGGGATTTCCCCCTGACTATTGCCATGGCATTTGTATTTCGTATTAAAGTGTTCTGGATGGGGAAAGCGTCGTTGTTTCGTGGGCCGATGGGGCCGGTCATGAAATGGTTGGGGGGAATACCGGTTGATCGCAGCCGTTCGACCAACCTGGTTCAGGCGACCATGGATGCCTTTAACCGTAACAGGGAACTGATTATTGCGATTCCTCCGGAAGGCACACGCTCCAAGGTGCGGAAGTGGAAGACCGGTTTTTACCACATAGCTAATGGGGCAAAGGTGCCGATTGCGTCCGGTTTCCTCGATTTCAAGCGTAAGGTGGGTGGTTTTGGACCGACCTTTATGCCTACCGGCGACATCGAAGCTGACATGGCAGCCATCAAAGCCTTTTATGCCAATATTACCGGCAAGCATCCCTGTGCGTTTGAGCAGTAATCGTTGACCGATTGAACAGTCCTGTCATTCCTGTCAGGACTGTTCAAACTCTTCCAGTAGCGCCAGCATGGCGCGTCCCGCATTCGACAACGTTCTCTCACTGTGATGAATGACCCCCAGTGTCCGGGCAAGGTCGGCCCCTTTGACCGGAAGGCGGACGATGGTTTCATCCAGCATGGTTTCAGGCAGCACGCTCCACGCCAATCCGATCGATACCATCATTTTTATGGTTTCCAGATAATTGGTGGACATCGAAATGTCCAGAGTCAAACCGGCCTGATCGAACAGCTCCTTCACAATGTGATGGGTAAATGTCAGGTTATCAGGAAAAATTGCCTGGAACTGTCCGAGGTCTTTCAGTTGGATACGGGATTGCCGGGTTAACGGATGTTCGGGGGCAACGACAAAGGCCAGCGGATCCTGCCAGAGCGGACGTGCTATGACGGGGGGCTGGTTCTCCGGGGATAGCGTAATGATGCCCAGCTCTACCTCACCCTGGCTAAGGGCGGTATAAGCCTGTTCTGAATCAATAAAGCGAATATCGAGCCGGACATCCGGGTAACGTTTGCTGTAGGTTTTCAATACCGCTGGTAACCGGTGCAGGCCGATGTGATGGCTGGTGGCCATGGTCAGGCTGCCGGAGACCTTGCCGGATAGATTACCCAGTGCCTTGCGGGTGTCGTCAATGGCGTTCAGGATGGCACGCGCGCGGGTCAGTAATGTTTGACCGGCTTCGGTCAGCGTAATCTGTCGACTGATTCGGTCAAACAGTTTACAGTCGAGCTGCGCTTCCAGTGTGGCAATTCGCTTGCTGACCGCAGGTTGGGTCAAGTGTAACGCCTGGGCGGCAGCGGAAAAGGAACCGTTTTCGGCAACCGCGAGAAATGCTCTGAGGTTTTGGCTGTCCACGGAGGCTTTCCTATTCCTTGTAGTTATTCAAAACATTAATAATATGAATTTGTTTTATGTGTGACGATACCATACATTGCCAGCATAAGGCATTCAGATGTATGACGGGATGGCAAAGGTAATAACAATCACCTGCGTTGATCTTGGCTATTTCACATCTTGACCGGTAATAGAACAAAAATACCCCTGCCTGTTAGTGGTTAGGGTAAGTCTGTGAAGGAGACTGAAACGTGTCCGGCAAAACGCTCTATGACAAGCTTTGGGACAGTCATCTGGTCCGAACCCGGGGTGATGGCTCCGCGCTGATTTATATCGATCGTCAGTTATTGCACGAAGTGACATCGCCACAGGCTTTTGAGGGATTGCGACTGGCTTGGCGTAAACCCTGGCGGGTGGATGCGAGTGTCGCGACACCTGATCACAATGTACCGACGACCCGTTCTGAGCGGGAAGCCGGTATTGATGGCATCGTGGATCCGGTATCCCGTATCCAGGTGGCGACTCTGGATGAGAACTGCGATGAATTCGGTATCCTGGAATTTCAGATGCAGGATCGCCGGCAGGGGATTGTGCATGTTGTCGGACCTGAGCAGGGTTTGACGCTGCCGGGTATGACCCTTGACTGTGGTGATTCCCATACGGCTACCCACGGTGCCTTTGCTGCGTTGGCACACGGTATTGGAACATCCGAGGTAGAACATGTGTTGGCTACCCAGTGCCTGGTTACCAAGAAAATGAAAAACATGCTGGTTCGCGTGGATGGCGAACTGGGACCGGGCGTGACCGCCAAAGATGTGATTCTGGCCATTATCGGTGAGATTGGCACGGCGGGCGGTACGGGCTACGCGATCGAATTTGCCGGTTCTGCCATTGAAAGCCTGTCGATGGAAGGGCGAATGACCATCTGCAATATGGCCATTGAAGCTGGCGCCCGTGTTGGCCTGGTTGCTGTTGATGAGACTACGCTCGATTACGTTCAAAAGCGCCCCTATGCGCCAGAGGGTGAGCAATGGGAAGCAGCTGTTGCTTGGTGGCAGACACTCGTATCTGATCCTGATGCGGAATTTGATCATGTTGTCGTCCTGCGTGGTGAAACGATTGAGCCGCAGGTTTCCTGGGGAACTTCGCCCGAAATGGTGGCGCCTGTCAGTGGTCTCGTGCCTGATCCTGATAAAGAGAAAGATGACTCGCGGGCAGAGAGTATTCGCCGTGCACTCGCTTACATGGGGCTTCAGGCTGGTATGAATATCTCGGATATTCGTCCTGATCGCGTCTTTATTGGTTCCTGTACCAATTCCCGGATTGAGGATCTGCGTGAAGCGGCGCGTGTTGTTGAAGGGCGCAAGGTGGCGTCATCAGTGAAGCAGGCGTTGGTTGTTCCTGGTTCTGGTCTGGTAAAAGAGCAGGCAGAGCAGGAAGGGCTGGACAAAATTTTCATTGAAGCCGGTATGGAATGGCGAGAACCGGGATGCTCCATGTGTTTGGCTATGAATGCTGACAAATTAGGTTCAGGTGAACACTGTGCGTCTACGTCCAACCGTAACTTTGAAGGGCGTCAGGGCTTTGGGGGACGAACCCATCTGGTGAGCCCGGCCATGGCGGCTGCGGCAGCAGTTACAGGGCATTTTGTTGATGTCAGGGAATTGATGGAGCGTACATCATGAAAGCATTCACTGTGCATACCGGTATCGTGGCGCCGCTGGATCGTGTCAATGTTGATACGGATATGATCATTCCCAAGCAGTTCCTGAAATCCATCCGACGCTCAGGCTTTGGGAAAAACTTGTTTGATGAACTGCGTTATCTTGATGAAGGACAGCCGGATCAGGATTGCAGTGGTCGTCCTCTGAACCAGGATTTTGTACTAAATCAACCCCGTTACCGTGATGCGTCGATTCTATTGAGTCGCCATAACTTCGGCTGTGGTTCATCCCGTGAACATGCGCCCTGGGCATTGGATGATTATGGTTTTCGCTGTGTGATTGCGCCGAGTTTTGCGGATATTTTCTATAACAACTGCTTCAAGAATGGCTTGTTACCCATTGTTTTACTTGAAGATGTTGTTGATGAGTTGTTTCGGGAAACCGCTGAGCAGGATGGCTATTCGCTGACAATCGATCTTGAGCGCGAGGTGATTGTGCGCCCAGGTGGTCGTGAGATTGAGTTTGGTATTGATGCCTTTCGCAAGGATTGCCTGTTGAAAGGGCTGGATGAGATTGGCTTGACGCTGGAGCAGTCCGGTGCCATCCGGCAGTTTGAGCAGCGTCATCAGGCACGTTTCACCTGGCTGTTTAACACCGTTGCCCGTTAATCGTTGTACGACAGTGATTACGTTTCAGGAGTTGATAGAAAAATGAAAAAGTTGTTGGTGCTGCCTGGTGATGGCATTGGTCCGGAAATCGTTAACGAAGCGCTGAAGGTGTTGGACAAGGTCAAAGATAAATTCGGTCTTGCCGTATCCGTTGACGAGGCATTGCTGGGTGGCGCGGCCATTGATGCCACCGGAAATCCGTTTCCGGCGGAAACCCTCGACAAGGCGATGTCTGCCGATGCATTGCTGATGGGAGCAGTGGGTGGCCCGAAGTGGGATCATCTGGAAACGTCGAAGCGTCCTGAAAAAGGGTTGCTGGGCTTGCGTTCAAGTCTGAATCTGTTTGCCAATCTGCGTCCTGCGATTCTCTATCAGCAATTGGCGTCAGCTTCTACATTGAAACCGGAAGTGGTCAGTGGTCTGGATATCCTGATTGTCCGCGAGTTGACCGGTGGTATCTATTTTGGGGAACCCCGGGGCATTCGTACGCTCGAAAATGGTGAGCGCCAGGGCTACAACACCTACGTTTACAGTGAATCTGAAATCCGTCGAATTGGTCGGGTCGCCTTTGAGGCAGCACGCAAACGCGGTGGTCGGGTGTGTTCCGTCGATAAGTCCAACGTGTTGGAGGTCACCGTACTCTGGCGCGAAATCATGGAAGAGATCGGAAAGGAGTACCCGGATGTTGAGCTGGAACACATGTATGTCGACAACGCCGCCATGCAGCTGGTGCGTGCACCAAGGCAGTTTGATGTCATGGTGGCCGGTAATATGTTTGGCGATATTTTGTCTGATTGTGCTGCCATGCTGACCGGCTCTATCGGTATGCTGCCTTCGGCGTCACTCGATGCTGATAACAAGGGGTTGTATGAGCCTGTACACGGTTCCGCACCGGATATCGCAGGGCAGGGTGTTGCCAATCCGCTGGCCACCATTCTGTCGCTGGCCATGCTTTTGCGCTACTCCTTCGCTGAGGCAGAAGCTGCCGATGCCGTTGAACAGGCGGTCAGTAAGGTGCTGGATGACGGTTTGCGTACAGCAGACATCTGGTCGGATGGATTGCAAAAGGTTTCAACTCAGGCGATGGGTGATGCAGTAGCGGCAGCAATATAAATAACTCAAGTTACGCAGTAACGAATAACCTTAGCTGCTCGAATGATGCCCGCAGAGCGGTCATGTAAATCTTCGCCCTGAGCTGAAAATGATTGACCTTCAGTTTCAGGGAGAGGGTTT
>MUIA01000108.1 GCA_002084115.1 Oceanospirillales bacterium LUC14_002_19_P2
ATTACGAGGTGATCTGCATTGCCATGAAAAAGAGGTAGAGAATATATTGAGAGCAGCATAAGGTGCTATTGCAGAATAAGGTCATCGCCTATGCCACTGAATTGGACTTTTGCAACAGCCTCTAATACCGCAAGAAAGAAGGTACATACCAGCAATGTACCTTCTTTAAATATCAAAATTCCTGATAGGAAATCTGTGTTACAGAGTAATAGGTTTCCTTGTCATCGACTCGAATAACGATCTCATCATCAATGGTTTTACCCATCAAAGCGCGGGCCAGAGGGGAATCCATACTGAGCAGGCCGTTTTTCAGGTCAAACTCGTCTGGGCCTACGATACGCCAGGTGGTTTCTACACCGTCCTCATCTTCAACCGTTACCCGGGCGCCAAAGTAGACACGGCTGGTATCCTCGGGCAAAGTAGTAACAACTGTTAGCTGATCCAGGCGTTTCCGCAGGAAGCGGACGCGGCTGTCAATCTGGCGAAGCAGTTTCTTGCCGTAGATGTACTCGGCATTTTCCGACCGATCACCCAGGGCCGCGGCTTCCGACACGGCCTGGGTGACTTGCGGTCGCTGGGTTCGCCAGAGGTAATCAAGTTCGTCCTTGAGCTTGGCATACCCTTCAGGCGTAATGTAAAAGGAACCGGGCTTGCGTGGTGGTCGGTATCGGGACATGGGACTTTTACGTATCCTTGTCAGTTACTGATAGGAAGCATGAAAAAAAATGCGATATCTTACGCGGCTTTTTTAAACCCTGTTGGCACTGAGACCTGTGAAGCGTTACAAACAGAGCATACTGTCAGACTACTTTGTTACGATAGGACACTCTGGCCCTGCGCATGTTGTCGAGGCCAATTTTGATATAGAGTCCAGTCAGGATCGTACCCTCTGCACGGATGTCATCCAGGCCAGCTGGGGCTTTGAGGTGCTTACAAACAAGCATCTGCCGACCATTTGTCCCATCTGTAATGCCATCCTGGATCGTCGTATCAGCAATATGCCACGGCTCAAGCGTCATGTACTGGTAGAAACCGTGAAACCGGTGCAATTGCAACTGCCTGTCTGCCAGTTGGGCCTCGATTTTTAACTGAGCCATAAAAAAGGGCAAGTCAGACTTGCCCTTTTTAACGATAACCTTCGAAATTACAGTAATTCTGAGCGATCACGTCCAGGTAGAACAACTCTCAGTTTGTCTGCCATCTTCTTGATGGTTTCTTCCGTAGTATGCCAGTCAATACAGGCATCCGTGACCGATACGCCGTATTTCAGTTCACTGAGATCGTCTGGGATAGACTGGTTACCCCAGCCCAGGTTGCTCTCAATCATGAGTGATGTGATGGAGTTATTACCTTCCAGAATCTGGTTGGTGACATTGTCCATCACGAGAGGCTGCAGGCTTGGATCCTTATCAGAATTTGCATGGCTGCAGTCGATCATGATATTGGGGACAATACCGGCCTTTCTCAGTGCCTGCTCGCACAGGGCAACACTGACGGAATCATAATTAGGCTTACCGTTACCACCGCGCAGTACGACATGGCCATATTGATTCCCCTTGGTGTGGGTGATCGCGACCTGTCCTTTTTTGTCGATACCAAGAAATCTATGCGGGCTGGATACAGACTGCAGGGCATTAATAGCAACAGTGAGACCGCCATCGGTACCATTCTTGAATCCGACCGCTGAGGAAAGACCACTCGCCATTTCACGGTGAGTCTGTGATTCCGTGGTACGTGCGCCGATGGCGGACCAGGAAATCAGATCCTGCATATATTGTGGCGTAATAGGATCCAGCGCTTCAGTCGCGGTTGGCAGTCCCATCTCGGCAACATCCATCAATAACCGGCGCGCAATATGGAGGCCTTCTTCAATCTTGAAGGAATCATTCAGGTATGGGTCGTTGATCAGGCCTTTCCACCCGGTGGTGGTGCGAGGCTTTTCAAAATAGACACGCATGACCAGATACAGCGTGTCAGACACTTCTTCTGCCAGTTTTTTCAGTTTCTCTGCATACTCGCGGGCGGCATCGACATCATGGATAGAGCAGGGGCCTACCACAAGAAACAGGCGCTTGTCGGTTCCACTCAAAATATTGCGAACAGTCTGACGTCCCAGGGTCACGGTTTCACGAGCCGCATCACTCAACTGGATTTCAGACTTAATCTGCTCCGGGGTGACAAGGATTTCCTGGGATTCAATATTCAGATCATCGATCGGTAACTGTGCCATAGCGTCTTTCACTTCCGGTCATGCGTAGTGGAATAGTTATAATCCGGATTCCCTTTGCGTAGAATCACGCGTCAAGAGTAATGTATTGGTTATGTTTCGACAATCTATGTGTTTGATAAACAATTTCTATTCTGGTGCGACGATGTTTTTCGATGGCGGTATGAGTGATGCAGAACTGGTACTTAGGTGAATGAAAGGCAAGTCGTAACACAATGAAAAACAAGACAAATCAATCTTGCTTTGGGCTTTCTCAACTATTTACATGATACTGACGCAATTAGGTGTCAGTCGCAGTAGACACTGTAACTACTCCCAATATAATCCGCCGGAAATATTAACGGGTTCACCAGAAACCCGGTTGCCTTTATTACATCTTTTAACTGTCTTCTAGCTGCTGAGTGAATCCTGTTGTTTTCAACAGGTCATTACGCATTTAGTAAGTCGTATCTTTTACCTATTAGTGCTCCTTTTCCTTCGGGGGGGAAGGGCTCTGCTGTTATTAGAGCATTTCAATGAATCGAGCGGTTAAAATCCTGCTGGCAGGCTAAGTTACCCCTTGTGGTTGGTAGCACCAATGTCCAATGATTTTCTCGAACATGCGTGCAGTCGTCAGCCTATGACGCTCTGTTAGAGCGCGCCGCCAAGCGAGGTAATGAGTCATA
>MUIA01000365.1 GCA_002084115.1 Oceanospirillales bacterium LUC14_002_19_P2
TGCTCAATGTATTTCATGGCGTGGCTACGAAATATATGACTCATTACCTCGCTTGGCGGCGCGCTCTAACAGAGCGTCATAGGCTGACGACTGCACGCATGTTCGAGAAAATCATTGGACATTAGTGCTACCAACCACAAGAGGTAACTAAGCCTAAAGCATCGGTTTGATCAAATGTTCGGCGACAAAGCTGAAAAGGTGGTCTTTATGGGGCGTTTGGGGCGCAGTCAGCTTCCTGCATCACGTTCAACCCGAAAAAAATGGTCTGAGCTGTTGGTTGAACCTGTGACGCAATAGCCTTTTGTGTTTTGGAAATCACTCACAATAAAAAAGGGTACAGCATGTACCCTTTTTTATTCATTCCTGATTGGCTGTTACGTTACATCAGATTCACAATGCGAGGTGTTATCAGGAACAGCCGAACGGTTTTGACATAGGTGTCGGACTTGGAACGGAACATGGCACCAACAAGCGGAATGTCGCCCAGTACGGGTACCTTGCTGACACTTTGGTTATTGGACTCATAATAATAACCACCAATTAACAGGCTTTCGTTCTCATCAATGACCGCCTGTGTACTGATGGTACTGTTCTTGATAGTCGGTAATTCCTTGACGTTCTCACGGGTGTCGCCCCGGGCGCCATCCTGAATATTAACACTGAGATGAATCTTACGACCGGTGACTTCTTCTACGATGCGCGGTGTTACCTTTAGGACAGAGCCGTAGGTGACAGGGAACAGCTGAGCATCTTCTGTACTGGCCACTTCTACATAAAATGTCTGGCTGTTGTCTAATACCGCCTCCATATTGTCCAGTGTCAGGACCGAGGGGCGGGCGAGCACCTTGGCCTTGCCTTCTGATGACAGCAGGTTGACCTGGGTAAACAGCCGGCCACTGGTATTTTGTATGATCGTACTGAAGGTATCACTGGTACTGGTATCGCTACTGAATGGATTGAACTCAATAAAATCACTGCCACTGCTATTGAGGTCCAGTTTCCAGTTCACGCCGAGGCGATCCAGACTGTCGGTGTTGATATCAATAATGGAAACATTGATTTCAACTTGGGCAAGCGGTTTATCAAGTGTATTGATCAGGCTGGCATACATCGCCATTTTGGTCGTGAGGTCATGCACGATGACGGCATTCAAACGACGATCGGCGTTGATATAAACATTCTCTGCTTTCACGTTCGGGTTCGGATCAGACGGCTGTTGCGCACCACCACCGGCAGGTGTCGCTTTCTGCACACTCTGCATAGATTGGTGAGTGACACCGCCACTCATGGAAATACCACCACCCTGTACTATCTCACGAAGAATACTGGCCACCCCGGGAATCGTGACTTGCTGGCTTCTGAAATTAAAGTTTCGATCGTCGGCCCAGGCGTACTTCAGGGGAAATACTTTAACGGTCATCTGGCTCTTCTGTCGGGTGCCAGCCTTGGAGTCAAGCAGTGAAGCGGTTTGGGTGACCAGTTCCATGTACCGGGGAGGACCCGATAAGTAAATAATCCCTTCGGCTGGCTTCGCGCGCCAATAGAAGCGGTTATCCCATATCCCGATATCAATCAATGTCTGGCGGAACTCTTCCGCACTCATGTATTGCAGGCTGATAATTTCTTTTTCAATTTCCTGACTGTTGTAGATGTACAGGGTATTGCCATCGAAGTACCAGATCAGGTTATTGATGTGGGCCATTTTGTCGAGGAATTCGACCGGCGTCAGTGGTCCGAAACGGCCATTGACGACACCCTCGACAAATTCGCTGAGCACAATTGGAATGCCATAGTTGCTTGCAAAGTTGCGCAGCACATCGGCGACGGGTTCTCCATTACCGAAATAAGCGTAGGGTTTGGTGGTGTTGAATGCTTGCCGTGGTTGTTGTGAGGGAAACGCCTCATTTATGTTCGCCTGATTTGCATTCGTTTGATTGGCCGGATAACGGGCAGAGCTGTTCCGGGGCAACGGTGGCGAGGTGGTGACCTGATTCTGGTTAATTTCAGGCTGGTAGAAGCGGTTATCCATCGGAATACCTGCCGCGGCTTCTTTGCCCGCAGCCGGTGCGTCTTCTGGAAGGAGTAACTCTTCTGGGTATTCATTGCCTGGCATGTAGATGATCTGGCCGACCATCACCTCGTCGGGATCACTGATGCTGTTGTGATGGGACAGGAGGGCGACCGGGTAGCCATACATCTGTGCAATCTGGGACAGGGACTCCCCAGGCTGGACGACATGCTTCTGAGTGTGGTTGGCTGAGGAATAACCGTTGTCGTACCCATAGCCCTGCTGTGCCAGACTCCCTGGCGACAGGCTGAGCATGAGTATCGAACCGGCGAGTGACAGTGCCGTCACAATTCGCATTGCTTTAACGCCTCCTTGCTGAAGTCTGGCCAAAACCCCAACAGAACCCCGCCGCTAAGGTCTGAGCACAGGATACTGCCTCATTCCGTTGATCATGTCCGTATGACAGGTGTTAAAAAGAATCGGGCAACTTTAGTACGGTTTTATAACCATATACGTCACAGTCATCAAGTTGGACAATATATGGCTATGAAACATTACGCCTACCTACGAGTCTCTAGTACCCAGCAGATAGACCGCTCCGGTCTCAAGAGACAACGAGCGCTACTTACAGAATACGCAGAACGTCAAGGAATCGCCAATCTTGAGTGGATAGAAGATGCGGGTATTAGTGCGTTCAAGGGACGCAATACCGAATCAGTGGGCTAAGTTACCCCTGATGGTTGGTTGACCTATACTCCCGGAACCATCCGGCTATCAGGGGATGACTGTTATGAATTCCAGGCTCTTTCAAAATTTCATTGATGCGATTTCGTTATTAACTGTCAGCCAGATAAATATCCTTAACGAAGCGCTGGCATTCGTT
>MUIA01000228.1 GCA_002084115.1 Oceanospirillales bacterium LUC14_002_19_P2
TGAACTGATTCGTTGAGAGCAGTCTGGTGACCTGATCATGGCTATAGGCATCGTCCGACAGGTTAGACAAACCGGTTGCGGTTGTTTTGCCAAAAGAGGACAGAAGGTAGTCAGAGTACAGCTTAATCAGATCGTGTTTCATACCGGCAATAATGCCGTATTTTCAGTCTTGTGCGTAACTTGAGTTATTAAACCGGTATTTGCACAAACCGAAGGCTACGCTAACAGCATGGATACCCGTGGCATGGGACTGGCTGTGGTACAACTGGGAGGTGGCCGTAAAACAGCCGCTGACGCCATTGATTACAGTGTCGGCCTGAGCGATATCTGCACACTGGGCCAGATCATTAATAAAGAGACCCCATTGGCCATGATTCACGCCAGAGACGAGCAGTCCTGGCACCAGGCAGCTGACATGGTGCAAGCCTCGGTGAGTATCAGCGACAAAGCCCCTGAGTCAATGCCTGAAGTGTATCGCCGCATTACCCCGGTGGATTGCGCAGAATGATCATCCCGGGTAAACCATGCAGCAGACTGGACGTAAACGGAGCCTGAATATGACAGCAAAGAAACGAGCCATTGTGCTGGTACTGGATTCTTTCGGGATCGGTGCCGCACCGGATGCGGACAAATTTGGTGATACCGGTTCCGATACGCTCGGCCATATTGCCGAACTCTGCGCTGCCGGCAAGGCTGAGAATGGTCGACAGGGTTATCTTCATCTGCCGAATCTGGCCAGTCTTGGCCTGCTGCATGCAGCCAAAGCGTGTACCGGTCGTTTCCCTGAAGGTATGACCACGGATGTGACCATCACCGGCGCCTATGCACCGGCCTGTGAAATCTCCAGCGGCAAGGATACGCCCAGCGGCCACTGGGAAATGGCAGGCGTTCCGGTGTTGTTTGACTGGGGCTACTTCACCGAGAAAGAAAACACCTTCCCACCCGAACTGCTGGAAAAAATCACTGCAGCCATGGATCTGCCGGGTATTCTGGGTGACTGCCACGCTTCAGGCACGGAAATCATCGCCCGTCTGGGTGAAGAGCACATGCGCACCGGTAAGCCGATTCTCTATACCTCGGCTGACAGCGTCCTGCAGATCGCCTGTCACGAGGAGTCATTCGGTCTGGATCGCCTGTTGAAGTTGTGTGAAGTTTCCCGCGAACTGCTCGAAGGCTACAACATCGGCCGGGTCATCGCCCGCCCCTTCATTGGCACCAATAGCAGCGACTTCGAGCGTACCGGCAACCGTCGTGACTATTCGCTGACACCGCCCTCTCCCACTGTACTTGATAAACTGGCAAACGACGGTGGCGAGGTAGTCAGCATCGGCAAAATTGCTGATATCTACGCGCACCAAGGTATCACCCAAAAGATTAAGGCTACAGGTCTTGAAGCCCTGTTTGACGTAACTCTGGAAGAAGTTCGCAAAGCGGGTGACCACACCATTGTTATGACCAACTTCGTCGACTTTGACATGCATTACGGCCATCGTCGTGATGTCACAGGTTATGCCGAAGCGCTGGAATACTTTGATCGTCGTTTGCCTGAGCTTTTGGCGATGCTTGAGAAAGACGACATCCTGATACTAACAGCCGACCACGGCTGTGACCCGACCTGGCACGGTTCTGACCATACCCGTGAACATGTGCCGGTACTGGTTTACGGTCCTACTGTAAAACCCGGTTCACTGGGTGTTCGTGAAACATTTGCGGATATCGGCCAGACACTGGCAGCGTACTTCGATCTGCCAGCCATGGATCATGGCACCAGCTTTTTACCCGACATCATGCCCGAAACGGCCTGATCAACGTAATGAACAACGCCCAGACTGACGACGGGCTATCAGGGAGATAACCAATTGGCTACGCCACATATCAATGCAGCTGACGGGGCTTTTGCTGAAACGATTCTGATGCCCGGCGACCCACTTCGTGCAAAATACATTGCCGAGAACTTCTTCGAAAATGCTGAAGAAGTGACCAATGTACGCAATATGCTGGGTTACACTGGCACCTATAAAGGTATGCGGATCTCCACCATGGGTTCCGGCATGGGCATTCCTTCGGCATCCATCTATTACAAGGAACTGATCACCGAGTACGGTGTGAAGAATATCATTCGTGTCGGCAGCTGTGGCGCCGTGAGCACGGATGTCAAACTGCGCGATATCGTCATCGCACAGGGCGCATGCACTGACTCCAACGTCAACCGTATCCGTTTCCGTGGCTACGACTTTGCCGCCATTGCCGATTTCGGCCTGCTGGAAAAAGCCGTCAACGCAGCCCGCGCCCATAAGCTGCCGGTGCGTGTCGGCAACCTGTTCTCCGCCGACCTGTTCTACACCCCGGAACCGGAAATGTTCGAGGTCATGGCCAAGCACGGCGTACTGGGTGTTGATATGGAAGCCGCTGGCCTCTACGGCGTTGCTGCTGAATTCGGCGCCAAGGCACTGACCATTTGCACCGTGAGCGATGTCATTCCCACCGGTGAAAAGATGTCTTCTGATGACCGTCAGAATTCATTCAATGAGATGATCGAAATCACACTGGATTCTGTGATCGCCTGATCATCATACGACTAGCCGGCCTGCCAGGAAGGCAGGCCGACAAGACGACAGTTTATGTCGCCCCCACTGGCCGGAGCTGCCAAACCAATAACCGTCATGGTAATCAGAGCAACAAAACCGCCGTTGCCCTGACGGACTTGATTTGCTGTTTGAGTTTGTAACAACACATTAGGATTGAGTAGTTAAATGGGTATTCGCAAGAACGTAGTTGCCGCTGCCGCGGTAGTTCTGGGGGCAATGTCAGCCACAGCCGCCAATGCTGAAATGGTGTATGGTTTCGGTAATGTCAGCATCAACTATCTGGACTGGTCCAAGGGCACCCAGAACCGTACTGCTGACAATGCTGCCAAGAAAGACTTCTTCTTCCTGGAAGTAGAAGGTGGCGCGGGCTTCAACTGGGGTGAAGTGTACGGCTTCTTCGACGTAGAGAACCCGACCAATGACACCAAGGAAAAGGATGGCTCCAAGAACCTGCGTACTGCTGCCAAGGGCACCACGCACATTTATCTGGGCGACACCAACTTCACCCTGTACGGCCACATCTATGATTTCCGTGACGACGGCTACCGTAGCCGTGAACAGGACCGTATCGTAGGCTTGGGCTATCGCTATGCCAATGACTCTGGCTTCTGGATCAAGCCGTTTATCGGTCCGGCTTGGGTCAAGAGCCATGCCTACAATGGCCGTAATGGTTACATGATGGGCTGGGTTGCCGGTTATAACTTCAACCTGAGCGGTGAAAAGTTCAGTGTCAGCAACTGGCATGAAATGACCTTTGATCGTGATGAAGACTATCTGGAAGAAAACTACGTCGGCAAATCCGCTGGTAAAGTTGGCCAGAACGGTGCTGTAGCCCTCTGGTGGCACCCGATCGAGAAAATCACTGCCGGTGTTCAGTACCGTTACTCCAAGAACAAGCTGGGTACACCTGACGCCTATCAGAACGCTATGATTTATACCTTGAAGTATAATTTCTGATAGCTCTCTTTCGATCAGACCACTATCTAGTGGTCTGATCGTTCCTGCCTGTCTCTTCTTCTCTCCAACACCTTAGATCGTTCTTCTTCTCAATAACAGCGTCTGCCAGTTTTATTGATGTCCGCTTTCCGCCCACTCTGACAGCTCATCCTGCCCTGCATCGCTACCGCGCCCCCCCCCTGTCGCTACTACAAACGAACATCAATAAAGCCAGCCTCGAACACTGAGACACGCATTAAGGATTGCATTTGCTCATCCAGAAACACATGTTAGATTCAAGAAACAGGGAAATTACTGGCTACTCACAGAAAATAATCAGCTCGATGTTTTATGAGCTGATATCTACTGAAGGGGTGATGGATGAAAAAGACAAAGCGACAACCGGCTAGCAAAAAAGAGGCTACTGATCCACTTCACTATATGTCTGGTTTTGGCAACCATTTCAGCACTGAGGCACTCCCGAATGCCCTGCCTGTTGGTCAGAACTCCCCCCAAAAACTACCTTATGGACTCATTGCCGAACAACTCAGCGGCACGGGTTTCACTGCCAAACGCCACGAAAACCAGCGATCCTGGCTTTACAGGATTCATCCTTCTGTCAAACAGTCGCCGTATGAACCCGTGGTTTCAGAAATCTGGGAAACCGGACCTTTTAGTGATACCTGGTTGACACCAGAGCGTTTGCGCTGGAACCCCCAGCCACCAGCTGAATCAAAATGCGATTTTATCGCAGGTATCCGAAGCGTGGCAGGCAATGGTGACGCCTCAATGCGGCAGGGCAGCGCGATTCATCTTTATTCTGCATCACAGAGCATGGAAAAGCGTTGTTTCTGTAATGCCGACGGTGATCTGCTGATTGCTCCCCAGCAAGGCGGACTGTCCATCGACACTGAATTCGGACGCCTCCAGATAAAGCCAACCGAAATTGCGGTGATTCAACGGGGTATTAAATTCCGTGTCAGTCTATTAGACGATCAAGCCAGCGGTTATTTACTGGAAAATTATGGCAACCCTTTTCGCTTGCCTGACCTTGGCCCCATTGGTGCTAATGGGTTAGCAAATCCTCGTGACTTCAAGACGCCTGTTGCCTGGTTTGAAGACAACAATGAACCAACGCAACTATTAACCAAGTTCGGAGGGCATTTCTTTACCTGCAATCTGGATCATTCACCCTATGATGTTGTTGCCTGGCATGGGAATTACGCGCCGTACAAATACGATCTGAAAGCCTTCAACACCATCAATACCGTAAGCTTCGACCATCCTGACCCATCGATATTCACCGTCCTGACTTCCCCTCTCGATCATGAGGGACTAGCCAATGTGGACTTTGTAATTTTTCCGCCACGTTGGATGGTCGCAGAGAATACGTTCAGACCCCCCTGGTTCCATCGCAATATCATGAGCGAGTACATGGGCCTTATCGAAGGGGTATACGATGCCAAGCCCTACGGTGACTTTTTGCCCGGTGGTGGCAGCCTGCACAATTGCATGTCTCCCCATGGTCCTGACGGTGCCGCCGTCGAACAAGCCACTAAAGCCAAGCTGATGCCGAACAAGCAGGAAAACACGCTGGCATTTATGTTCGAGTCATCGTTCCTCTATAAACCGACAGCCTTTGGCATTAATGGCGGATTACTTCAGGAAAACTATACCGATTGCTGGCAAAACATCTCACCAACGTTTAATGCTGCAGATACCAACAAATAAGATATAAATCGCCAGTGTGGCAGGCTCACCGCTACACTCATGGAATTCATTCTTAGTCTGCTGGCAACCGCATAACCCCATCCGGTTTGTAGTCAGAAACATTGATAGGAGAATGCTTGCGAATATACTCCCGCAATGCGCTGGCATCAGTAAACCCACTCTCAACATAACCGCGGTGGGATGTTAAAACCGGGTAATTATCACCACCTGCGGCAGAAAAGCTGTTCACGGCAAGTCGATAAGTCTGGCTATCCTTCAGCGGTTTACCGCCAATAGCCACCGACTCCAGCGTGCCATCTCGCATTGTCATTCCAACACCAGCAAAGTGGGCAAAACCGCCACTGTTGATGGTTTTTGCGGCAACATTGCTCAGGTATTCTTTCAATTCCTTTCCGGAAAGATCGACATACGCAATGCCATTGCCAAAGGGCTGAACACTGAGAATATCCCGGTAAGTAATTTCGCCTTTCTGAATACTTGCCCTTATACCACCAGCACTGACAACAGCCATATCGGCATCGACCATCTCCATTTGCGCCAGTGCAATTAAACGACCAAGGTTGTCTAAGTTACCCCTGATGGTTGGTTGACCTATACTCCCTGAACCATCCGGCTATCAGGGGATGACTGTTATGAATTCCAGGCTCTTTCAAAATTTCATTGATGCGATTTCGTTATTAACTGTCA
>MUIA01000392.1 GCA_002084115.1 Oceanospirillales bacterium LUC14_002_19_P2
GCGGAGAGGCATTCTCAGGGCTTACTCAAAGCGCCGGTGACGCGCAATCCATCACCGGTATGATGGCCAACCATATCAACGGCATTACCAGTGAACTCCATGCCATGAGTCCGGCGGCAGAAGTCGCATTTCAGGCGATCAATGCCAGTAGCGACAGTGATGCCATTCACAAGACGGGAGATGAAATCGCAACGCTTAGGGAACAGCTGGGTAAGGCACAGCAAAAAGCCCAGGCGCTCGGTCAGTCCATGGGACATCTGGAAGCTACCGGTATCAGTGACTGGTTCAAGGAGACGGCAATTGCTGCGGAAGTGACCAAAGCCAAATTCCTGGAACAAAAAATAGCCTTTGAAGAGCTGATGCAGTCATGGCGAAACGGTGAACTGACAGCCCAGTCTTTTACCCGTCAGGCGTCTTCCATGGGCAACAGCCTGAACCTGCTCAATGATGCTGATCTCGGTGCGTTAACCGGCGCCCTGGCTCAGGCCCGTCAACAAATGGATGCCCTGAACGACAGCACCCGCAATACTCTGGAAAGCCTGCAAAATGAACTCGATCAGTTGCGTGGCAATACCGAAGCGGTAGAAAAACGGAACTTTGAACAACGCAATCGGGAGTTAGAAACGGAACTGGAACATGCCCGCCAGAAGGGCGATGGTGAGTCCATCAATAATCTGGAAAAAGCACTGCGGCTTAATCGACAGGTGTATAACGAAAAGCGTCGTCAGTTATACGATGAGCAACGCAAGGAACGCAGCCGTGAGGAAAAACAGCGTCCGGCCTTACAACAGCCAAAACTCACACCTGCTACTCCTCCTCAACAAGTCAACGCTACAGCGACTCCCGAGAAAATCATTCGTCTGGAGTATCCTGGCGGACAGGTAGACGTCGGTATTCGTGATAGCGACGAAATGAAACTGCTCAAGGCGCTGGAAACCGCAGGAATGAGATCCATCTGATGACGCTGGACGACATTGAACTGCCGGATGACCTGCTCTGGGTGAATGAATACCTATGGCAGCCTGTCGCGCAGGAAACAGAACGCACCCTGACCGGTGCCTTGATGGTTCAGGAACAGCCGAAGTTGTATGGACGGGAGATTGAGTTGTTGGGTGAACAGTCTGCCTGGGTAACTCGCGCTACGGTTGATGCTCTGAAAGCGCTCGAAGCGGAAGCTGGAAAAATGATGATGCTTACCCTGCCTGACACTCGCACTTTTCAGGTGATCTTTGACCGTAGTAATGGTGCCGCTGTCGAGGCACATCAAGTGCTGCCCTACGCCTACCCCGATAACGATTACCTATACTCGCTCACTGTCAGGCTGCTAACGGTCGCACCCTGATCATTAACGGAGAACCATGGATGGCAATTCTTCCGGATGACGTCAAACTTTACGCTTCCCAACGACTCACTGATGAGTCTGATGGTGGCGGTCGAGCCACAGGCAATGAAGTCATCGATGGGGATATCAATAACCTGTTCCGGGATATCTCCCGCATTGATCGCACCCTTGGCGATGTGTCGCTCCGGAAAGTCTATGCCGGTGTCAGCACCGACAATACCGATCCTTACCTTGGCGCTCACCTGATCATTACCGAACCGCCGCTGGATACCCAAGTCGATGTCCTGCTGTTCAACACCGACAGCCAGACCGATGAACGAGCTGAGGCCCGTAACCGGATTGAGTCCTATGTGGTGCCGGCGGTGGATGCTTCCTGGGAACTCTTGGGTGACCAGCTGGTTGGCCAGCGTAGTATCCAAGCCATACAACGGACAGAAGACCGTTTGCCGGAGATTGGCGAAGTCTATCGTTTGCTGGATGAGAATAGCGGACAGGAGCAGTACATCCGCATTACGGATGTGTCGGCCAGCACCGAAACCTTCACCATCAGCCGAAATGACACCTATGTGGACTTTGTCCGTCGTCGTTTGACGCTAGGCATCAGCTCACCGCTGGAGCAGACCTTTCCCGGGGGGACTGCTGCCCCCACCGGCACGGAACGCAGGGACAGCACCAAACTCACCCGCTTGCAAAGTACCCAGGTCGCGGATGCGGCCAAATACTATGGTGCCTCCCATCTAAAGGAAACAGCCATTGCCAGTAGTACCAAAATCAAGGTCGACAGCATCTACGCCCATCTGGTGCCCAGCGCCACCAGTGAAACGGCAGTGATTGATGAGCCCGGTTACAGCGGCAGTCGCCAGATTCTGCCAACGCGCAATGGCACATTGAATACGACGTTGGTTTTCGGACATATCCAGGGCAACCAGTCACGCTCCTATCTTGGGGCCGGCGTGGTGAGGGAAAGCCTGGTACTGGCCATCGACGGGGGTACGTATGAAGACAACGGTGCCGGTGAGTTCAACCATGTCTCAGGCTCAGATCCCTATGAGCGCATCACCATCGACTATGAAACCGGGCAAATCGACGCCTATCGAACCAGCAGTTACTTTACCGGTAATGCCAGTGCAAACTGGCAACCGGGCACTGCAGCAACCGGCATCAGTGTCTCTGAAGTCGTTCAGATTGAATTGCAAAACCGGGGCTTTACCTACACCTTTGCTTTCCCGGAGGAGAAACCCCGTCCCGGCAGTTTTGTGCTGAGCTATATGGCGCTGGGGAAATGGTATGAACTGCGCGATCCGGGTAATGGACTACTGACCGGTAATGGCAGCGGCACCATTGATTTCGCCACCGGCTCTGTCGCGGTAACACTGGAGGCCATGCCCGATGTTGATACGGCGTTGGTGGTCAGTTACTCCCTCCCATTTGCTGACGAGCTGACTATCCACACGGGTTCTGCCGTAGCGCAGCAACCGGAGATTCGTCACACCACGGCACACTCGGGAATCAAGCCGGGCAGCGTCACCATAACTTATATCAGCGGT
>MUIA01000410.1 GCA_002084115.1 Oceanospirillales bacterium LUC14_002_19_P2
TGGTGACCTGATCATGGCTATAGGCATCGTCCGACAGGTTAGACAAACCGGTTGCGGTTGTTTTGCCAAAAGAGGACAGAAGATAGTCAGAGTACAGCTCAATCAGATCGTGTTTCATACCGGGAATAATGCCGTATTTTCAGTCTTGTGCGTAACTTGAGTAATTCATTGAGAGTGTTGGTTGTTGATCCTTCCCAGATCCATCAAGAGATTATTTTTACCTGTCTGGATCATACTGGTGAGATCGTATATAAGGCAGCAAACGTTGATGCAGCCCTCTCTGAAATACGTAAACAGTCTCCTGATATGGTGTTATTGGCTGACTCTGTGTCAGTCAGCAATGATCTGGATGTATTGAAAACGATCAGAGCTATACCAGAGAATGAGACGGTATGGCTCATTGCCATGTCGTCAGAAACCGATGACGCTTTCTCCCGTCATATTCAGGGAGATGGCTTTGATGGTTATCTCGTCAATCCGTTTACGCTGGAGCAATTTATTGGTTTGGTAGAAACATGCATTACGAAAAGCTTTGAGAATATCAATGCTTTCTATTCATCGCATGAGATCAAACTGGATATAAGCCTTTTTGATGTATTGTCCAAGGCTGCAGAGCTGGGTGATATTAATCAGATGATGCAAGTGGTCGGTGAATTACAGGTTCATAAAGGTACCCGCCAGCTTGCCAGACTGATAGGTTTTTTATGTCGTACGTTCAGTTTTGATCGACTTGAAAACCTTTGTCGTCGCTGTGCTTCAGAGGTGGAGGCTCCGATCGTTTTATAGTCTCGGTGTTACCCTGGTTCCTGTGGGTGACAGGAACCAGGCAGTGATGAAGGCCTATCAAGGTGTGAAATCTGGCCGTAAACAAGCGACTCTATGTTGGGAATCGTTGAGGATTACGGTATCTGGTTTACTTTCAGCGCAGGATGCCAAAGCAATAGGGCAGCGAGTTCGGAACACACAGCCGGACGGTGGAGAGATTGGTGAGGGTAAATCGCCTTCCAGCAGCTCAATCTGTTTGCCTTTCTCCTTGTCCGGATCCGGCAGTGGCACTGCACTGAGAAGCGCTCTTGTATAGGGGTGTCTTGGATTACTGTAAAGTTCATCTTCGGTGGCTAACTCGGCTTCATTGCCAAGGTACATGACCAGTACACGATCGCTGATATGTTTTACCACGCTCAGGTCATGGGCGATGAATACCAGTGACAGCCCCATGACTTCCTGCAGCTCTTTCAGCAGGTTAACGACCTGTGCCTGAATCGATACATCCAGAGCGCTGACCGGTTCGTCACAGATGACCAGTTTTGGTTTGAGAATCAGAGCCCGTGCGATGCCGACCCGCTGGCATTGACCGCCGGAAAATTCGTGGGGATAACGGTTGATAACATTGGGCAGCAATCCGACACGATCCATCATCTGACGAACCTGTTGTCGTATCTCTTCCCGAGTCATGTCTGGGTAATAGTTGCGCAGGGGTTCAGCGATGATGTCGCCAATGGTCATCCTGGGATTCAGTGACGCCAGTGGATCCTGAAAGATCATCTGGATATCTTTCCGGACGGCTCGAAACGTTTTGTCATCACAGCCGACCAGGTTCTGGTTTTGCCAGAGAATCTTGCCAGACTGGGTTTTCACCAGACCAATCAGCGCTCGCGCCAGGGTGGATTTACCACAACCGGATTCACCCACAATGCCCAGCGTTTCGCCTGCGTAAAGATCAAAGCTGACGCCATCAACGGCTTTCAGCATCGGCATGGGATCCCACGGCCAGTCGCGGGATTTCGGTACAGGAAAATGAACCCGGACATCTTTAACCTGCAGAATCGGCTGTCTTGCGTTCATAATACATCCTCCGTCGTATTGTGGGTCCAATAGCAGGCTTTTTGACGTTCACCGTGGGTAACCAGTGCAGGCGCTGTTTGTCTGCATTCTGTCATGACATGAGGGCAGCGATCCTGAAACGGGCAACCTTTGGGCAGCCTGAGCAGGTTGGGGGAATTGCCGGGTATAGTGGGTAATGCGGTATCGTTGCTGTCAATGCGGGGAATGGATTCCAATAGACCAATGGTGTATGGGTGCTCGGGGGTATAGAAAATATCCCGGGTGGAGCCATATTCCATGGTTCGGCCGGCATACATGACCAGCACTTTGTCACAGATGCCTGCAACCACGCCCAGGTCATGGGTGATCATGATGATGGCCGTATTGAAGTCATGCTTCAGCTCATTGAGTAGCGCCATGATCTGTGCCTGTACTGTGACGTCTAATGCGGTTGTCGGCTCATCGGCAATCAGGAGTTTGGGTTGGCACAACAATGCCATGGCAATCATGACCCGCTGTCGCATACCACCCGAAAACTCATGGTGGTACATCGCCATCCGTTTGCGGGCTTCAGGCATTTTGACCGCGTCCAGCATCCTGACGGATTCGGCAAACGCAGCGTCTTTGCTCATGCCTTTGTGCAGCATCAGTACTTCCATCAGCTGCTTGCCGACCTTCATGTAAGGGTTCAGGGAGGTCATGGGATCCTGGAAAATCATGGCGATTTTCTCGGCCCGGATTTTGTTGAGTACTTTCTCCGGCAGATTCAGGATTTCCTCGCCTTCAAATTTGGCGGAGCCCATTGTCCGACCGTTTTTGGCCAGCAGTCCCATGATGGCAAAAGCCGTCTGGCTTTTGCCGGAGCCTGACTCGCCGACAATCCCCAGGGTTTCACCCGCTTTGAGAGAAAAATTCAGATTGTTAACCGCGGTCACTTCCCCGTCCGGGGTTGAAAAGTGTACTCGCAGATCTGTGACATCCAGCAAATTCATCGGGTACTCCATCAACGGTCTTTGGGATCCAGGGCGTCGCGCAGACCGTCACCCACGAAATTGAAACAGAACAGGGTTATCACCAGAAAGGCTACAGGAAACGCCAGTTGCCAGGCGGCGACTTCCATGGCCTGGGCGCCTTCGTTGACCAGAGCGCCCCAGCTGGTCATGGGTTCCTGAACCCCGAGTCCCAAGAAACTGAGGAAGGATTCAAACAGAATCATGCCCGGTACCAGCAAAGATGCATACACCACCACAATACCCAGAACATTGGGCACGATATGTTGCAGGATCATACGATGAGTAGGGGTTCCACAGACTCTCGCGGCTTCAATGAATTCCTTGTTTTTCAAACTCAATGTTTGGCCGCGAACAATACGCGCCATATCCAGCCAGGACACCGCACCGATAGCGATGAAAATCAGCAGGATTGAGCGACCGAAGAAAGTCACCATCAGGATAACCAGGAACATGAATGGGAAAGACTGCAGGATTTCCAGAATTCGGATCATGATGCTGTCTGTCCTGCCGCCACTGAAACCGGCGATGGCGCCATACAGCGTACCAATCAGCACCGCAACCAGCGCGCCCATGATGCCGACCATGAAGGAGATTCTGCCGCCCATCAGGGTGCGAACGAACAGGTCGCGTCCCAGACTGTCAGTACCAAACCAGTGACTGTTATCCAGACCGGGAGGAACGGACATGTTGGCCCAGTCAATCTCATCATAACTGTATGGGCTGAGCATCGGTCCGAAGATCACCAGCAGGCCGATCAGGGTGAGAATCACTAGACTGGCAATGGCTGCCCGGTTTCGCAGGAATCGAGCCCGGGCATCCGCCCAGAGACTGCGGCCTTCGATTTCGATCGAAGGAGAGAGTTTGTCCGCCAATGCTTCCATGGCGCCGGTATTGAGTATGGGACCGGACTTGTTATTCATTAACGACATCAGCAATCACTCATAGCGTATCTTGGGATCAATCACGGCGTAGAGAATATCGACAATCGCTGTGAACAGGATGGTCAGTGCGCCGATGATGATGGTTAGTCCGAGTACCAAGGAGTAATCCCTGTTGAGTGCACCGTTGACAAAGTGCTGGCCGACACCGGGGAGACCAAACACCGTCTCAATAACCACAGAACCTGTGATAATCCCGACAAACGCCGGCCCCATATACGACACCACCGGCAGCAGCGACGGACGCAGGGCGTGTCGCAGGATGATGTGATGAAAGGGCAGCCCCTTGGCTTTGGCGGTCCGGATGAAGTTACTGTTCAGTACTTCGATCAGGCTACTGCGTTGAATCCGGGCAATGGCGGCAATATAGAGAATCGCCATAGCCGTCACCGGCAGCACCATGTATTGCCAGCTACCGTCATGCCAGCCGCCAGCGGGCAACCAGTGGAGAGTGACGGCAAACACCAGTACCAGCAGTGGCGCTATCACGAATGAGGGCAGCACAACACCGGTCATCGCCAGCGACATGACCAGGTAATCCAGCCAGCTGTTTTGTTTGAGTGCCGCGATTGTTCCGGCGCCAACACCGACTAGCACCGTCACGATAAAGGCTGCAACCCCGATTTTCAGGGATACCGGGAAACTCTGTGCGACCAGCTCGTTGACCGTGTAATCCTTGTATTTAAAGGAAGGGCCGAGATCGCCGTGGGCAAGATCCCGCAGGTAGTAGAAATATTGCTGGTAGAGGGGTTTGTCGAGGTGGTACTTGGCCTCGATATTTTTAAGGATCTCCGGCGGCAGGGCGCGCTCCCCGGTGAACGGGCTACCGGGCGCCATTTGCATCAGGAAGAATGAAATGGTGATCAGTACCAGTAACGTCGGTATGGCAATCGCCAGACGCTTGATGATGAATTTCAGCATACAGTGACCTTGTCAGGCAGCACATGACCCGTATCCATGACAGACCGATTGGGGAGTCAGGCCCCTTCCCGGTCAGGGAAGGGGGAGCTGTGCAGAGTGTGTCAGGGGTCAGTGGGCCATGATGTAAAGATCTTTGGCCAGTACATTGTCTTCCGGGTTATTCATGGGGTAGCCACCAACGTAGCTTTTCACCAGGCGGCCCGTGACATACTGGTAAACCGGCGCTACCGGCATTTCCTCGGCAATCAGCTGTTCGGCCAGCTGGTAGAGTTCAGCACGCTGGCTCTCGTCAGCAACCGTCATGGCCTTGTTCAGCAGGTTGTCATACTCGGTGTTGCTCCAGCGGGCATAGTTGTTGCCGTTTTCTGTCATCAGCAGGCTGAGCATGGTTGAGGCTTCATTGTAGTCACCGATCCAGCCGGCGCGGGAAACATCAAACCTGCCTTCGCGACGGGTGTCGAGGAAGGTTTTCCATTCCTGGTTTTCCAGAGTGACTTTCACGCCGAGGGCCTTTTTCCACATCTGGGCGATGGCAATGGCGACTTTCTTGTGAGCATCGCTGGTGTTGTAGAGCATGGTCACTTCCAGCGGGTTGGATTTGTCCTAGCCAGCTTCGCTCAGCAGCTTGCGGGCGGCATCGACACGCTGGTCATAGCTGAGGTTTTCCCAGTTCAGATCAGGTTTTACAAAGCTGTTGACGTTATCCGGCGTGAAGCTGTAAGTGGGTTTTTCACCCTGACCGACGACAAAGTTCGCGATGGCTTCACGGTTGATGGTGTAGGAGAGGGCTTTTCTGACCCGGGCGTCACTGAACGGCGCACGACGGTTGTTGAACTCGTAGTAGTAAGTGCCGATCTTTGGGCTGACGCGGATCTCGTCAGGAATTTCCTTCTGGAGTTTCTTGAAGTGTTCCAGCGGAATCGGGGTGCTGCCATTGGTCATTTCGACTTCACCGGCACGATAGCGGCTTAGTTCAGAATTTTCGGATTCAATAGGCAGGTAGGAGACCTTGTCGAGAACCGTCTTGGCGTTGTTCCAATACTGGGTATTGCGCTCCAGCACAATACGTTCATTGACGACCCAGGACTTCAGGGTATAAGCGCCGTTAGACACCATGTGGAGGCTGTTGCAAAAGCCCAATTCAGTGGCATAGGCGATGACCTTATTCTGCAATAGCACCTTATGCTGCTCTCAATATATTCTCTACCTCTTTTTCATGGCAATGCAGATCACCTCGT
>MUIA01000453.1 GCA_002084115.1 Oceanospirillales bacterium LUC14_002_19_P2
GTTGGAAACCCTCTCCCTGAAACTGAAGGTCAATCATTTTCAGCTCAGGGCGAAGATTTACATGACCGCTCTGCGGGCATCATTCGAGCAGCTAAGGTTATTCGTTACTGCGTAACTTGAGAACATAAATATAACGGGCATTCTGAACGGAGCTGTCAATGAGGGTAACCGCTTCACCCAGTACACTGCCGTTTTCATTCGATACCGTAAAGGTATTGGGGTTGGCAAAGAAGGCATCCAGTGCATACTGAATAACGGTATCCAGCTGATTGTCGTACGCACCGACGGTGTCTTTCTGATAAAACTGCACGTAGTAGCCGGCTCTCAGGTAAAGGATGAGCTGTTCCAGCCCCTGAGAATTGTTACCCGGATAGTTTTGGGCATAACTGTTTACAGCATTGGCAACCGTGATCATTTTGTTTTGGTTGAACAGATCCCTGCTGGTGGAGCCTGTTGCACTGAACAGCCCATTAATACATTGCAGTTCCGCTTTACGTATAGTGTCTGTGAGTTGTTGTCCATCCAGACGGGCTATCTCCGATGTCGAACACGTAGATCCTGCTGCACCGGGTCTGGCGGAAAGGGTTGAGACTTTCTGGTTTTCCAGCTGATCTTCAAGCTCCAGGTGCTTGAGTTTCCTGTGGGGATCGCTGGGCGGCAGGGGGCTACCATCCAGGATTTCTTCTGCCTGGCGGCCGTGAATCAGGCTGGTTTCAATATCGACGGAAGAGGCCTTGACGTCGGGTGACGATGACAGCAGATGGATCGCTGTAACGAGAGGAGCAAGTGATAAAACAGGGGACTTCATGCGACTAACCTTTGCCGTTATGGCAGGTTTTTGGCAATCTCTTCAGGCCGTGATCGGACGTTTAAAGTGGCAAGTGGAAACAACACTCGTCAGTGCTATGTCACTTTTTTTGATGGTGTTATATGGAATAAGAAGGATAAACCCCTAATATGGGATTATTAATAAGGCCTGAGATTACTCGAATTTTGACAATTCTCTGTGCGACTTTCTCAAGAGAAATATGGGCATTAACATTGCCCTTTTTTAGCAATAATCGATTTCCCAAATTGTTGCTATAACTGCACCTCGCTATAAAACAACCGTAAGGCAAAAGTAGACCATGAATCTGGCAAATCAAGGTTAGATGGCGGGTTACCATTCGATAATGAACCGAACTCACCAATGATCTATCTCGGGATAGTCAAACACCGCGTTACTTTCCGGCACACTCTGGCAGGCCTGTAATGTATTTCATCATACTCCGACATCACAGGACTAAATGGCGATAGTCGTTTACTTATTGGGCTCTGTTTTTTCATTCCACCAGACTGCCAGCGCGAGGCAGGCCAGTCCGAAATTCAGTGTCATGGCAACAAAACTGGCGGCCTTGGCAGAAAAAAAAGAGGGTATGAAGGGAACCACTGAAACAGAAAGAAACGTCACCAATGACGAAGCGAAAGCCGCAAAGTTTGGCAAAGCCCAGCGATGCTGACGCCACAGCCCGATAATTGTCACCAGCCACCAGATCAGCGCCGTTAATCCGATGGCAACGCCTGCACTTTCACCGTCCCAATGGCCTTCGGAAAACAGCCTTGAGAGAGGTTGCCAGCGAACTGCAAAAATAAATAACCAGTAATTGCACAGCAGGTTGATGATGAGCAGAAGGGCGAGGGGGCGATAGAGTTTCATGGGCGGTTGCATGTTAATCGGTCAGTGGCGTGATGATAACGGTTTACAGGTTTTCCATACAGTTGATTGCTGGGGCCAATCATAGATACCCTGCCATTTGTCGTATTTCGAACATCACCGGGTTTGATTTTGTGTAAATGCTCGGCATTCACGGACAGGAAAGTCTGTATATTGCGAGTAGACTAAAGTGTTTTAGCCGGCATGATCGGTCTTGTTACCTGAGCCTGAAGACAAACGAATAGGTAGTCCATTGTTAGCGATTGAACGACGCGAACGCATTCTCGGTTATCTCCGTCAGCATGAATATGCCAATGTGGAAACACTGGCAGGTATTCTTGATGTCTCCAGCATGACCATCCGGCGGGACCTGACCAAACTGGAAGAGCAGGGAATGATCCGCCGTACCCATGGTGGCGCGACGATCGGTCAGTTCATCAATACGCAGCCGTACAGTGAAGAAAGCAAGAGCCGTTGCCCGGAAGAAAAGCACGCCATTGCCAGCTATGCGGCGTCACTGGTGTCTGATGGCCAGTCCATTCTGCTGGATGCGGGTACAACCTGCATGGAAATTGCGCGACAGCTGGTGGACCGCCGAATTCGGGTCGTAACGACTGACCTTGCCCAGGCGCTGTTCCTGTGTCGCTATCGTAACATTGAAGTGCATATCGCTGGCGGCCAGGTGGATGAGCGGACCCAGTCCAGTCTCGGTGGGAATGTTCAGCACTTTCTTGATGACCTGAATGTTGAATTGGCGTTTATTGGTTGTACGTCATGGGATCTGCAACGTGGTGTGACAACGCCGACAGAAGATCGGGCTGAGCTGAAACGTAAAATGTTTGAACGGGCAGGTACCCGGATTCTGGTCGCCGACAGCGAAAAGTATGGCCGCTATTCATTCCATCGGATTATGGGGCTGGAGAGGTTTGATCTGGTCGTTACAGACAGTCATTTGCCGGAGCACTGTTGCGAATCGTTAAAATGGAATAGTTCAGATTTGATCTGACAATTCATCCTTCAGAAAAGGAGAGGGTTACCGATTCAGATAGAGGGTGCAATCACTTAAATCTGAATCACTCAAGTTACGCAGTAACGAATAACCTTAGCTGCTCGAATGATGCCCGCAGAGCGGTCATGTAAATCTTCGCCCTGAGCTGAAAATGATTGACCTTCAGTTTCAGGGAGAGGGT
>MUIA01000243.1 GCA_002084115.1 Oceanospirillales bacterium LUC14_002_19_P2
TGGGGTTGCCGACATGTCTGATCCTTCAGAAGTTTTGATCTATACAAATCAATCGTCTTCTAAAGGCTATTTCTGTTGCAATCCCTCACTTTTCATCCGCCAACCTGTAAAAGCACCTGTTTTAAATAATGTGACTGACTTCTTTATTTCATTCTCAGCCAGTGATGTTCTCTACCCAGAAATCTCACCCGGTGTCACGGCGCCTGAAGCTAAATCAGGGTTCTGGATGAACATGGACTCTGGCCTTAGTGCTGCAACTGACAATTATCAGCATCCAGATAATTACTATGAAGGCCACCCCATCTACGAAGTCTTAAAAAATATCATTACGGCTGACGGCCTGACCTGGACAAAATAATAACAACAGACTGCATGATGACATGCAGAAAGGGACACACCATGCCTGAAAGCAAACATTATTCGTTTTCACTGGCACTTTGTGCAGGATTATTTTCGCTAGGTGTACAGGCGGACCTTGCAGCACTGGAAGAATCAGAGCTTAGCGATGTCACCGGTGCGGGCTCAGGATTTGGTTTTGTTTTACGTGATATCAGTCTGGATAGTGGTAACAAAAACGATTCCAACGCCGGGCGGCTTACAGTCAACCTAGGAAGCAATAAAGCTGGTGACCAAAACAATCTCCTCATGTTGTCTGAACTGAAGTGGAAGAAAGCCGGTACCAATGAGGGATTCAATATTGGTACCGTTGATGACCCATTAGTATTAGGTGACGTAGAGGAAGACAGCCGGGGCGATTATCTCGTTTTCAGAATCCCCAACAGTGCTGATGCCATTGATGCCAGCTATCGCCTTAGCTACAACGCGTATGATGGGTTCAGCGATACGATCACCACCAGTAATATCAATGATTATCGTATTTCTGCTAATGCTATGCGGCTGATCGACAGCTATGCAGAACTATGGTCAGTTCCAGGCAAAGGCCCCGCCATGGCCAGCACCATCAACCTGGTCGCAGACTCACTGGTGATCGATGGTGATGCCGACAGTAGCAGCAATGCAACCTCCATCAATGGTGTGGAAATTAAAAACATGAAGCTGGGAGAAAAAGATCAGCCTCTTTATGTCTATACCAATGGCTTCAAGGGGGATTATCAACTGGATGGCAACCGTCCCGGCTTCAGCCAACCCGGTGCTGACTACATGGGCATCACCATAGAACTCGCACCATTGACCAAAGAAGCCGCCCAGGCACGCTACGCTGGTGAAACCAGTGCCAGTTATTCAGCCAAAATAGGAAGCATTACCGCTAAGTCCATCACATTTGGTGATGATCCCCACCCGTCTCTGTACACCGGTGATGTGAACGGTGTTGCACAGTATGCCTTCACTCCGATTGATCCGACAGAGAATGTCATTGAAATCGAAGGTATGGAAATACAGTACATGAAATTCACACCGCGGGATCTGGCACGATGATGAATAGGTTATTGCGTATTCAATTTTTCATACTCATGTTCACGCCAGCACTTTGTTGGGCAGAACTGATCGCCATAGCCGATGAAGATATGACAGAGATCAGTGGACAGTCTGGCATCACGGTTGATCTTGATATTACGGCCAATATTGATGAAATACGGTATACCAATACTGAGAATCCAGAATCTGCCATTTACCCTCTTGTAATGGACAATATCACGGCGGATTTTCAGGTTACTGGATTAACCACAGACATTGTTACGCAGATTCCTGATCTTGATGGTAGTGGCTATACGCCCGTTAACGCCGTTCGCTTTGGCATGGATACCACAGTGAACATCAATAATTTGGGATTTGAAAACCTTCTCATCACACCCGTAGACGCCAGCAGTTTTGAGCAGCATGAGCCTCGCATCTATCGCCTTTATGCTGCCAATCATAATCAGAGCGGCAAAGGCTATCATATCTTGGGCGGAGGGTTATCGTTCCAGATTCGTGTCAATGGTGGTGAATTATTAGAAGATTCTCGTCATCATCCCAGTGGCAGTAATTATTTCGGTAACGTAACGACAAGTAACGGCTGGCAAGAATGGAGTAGCTCCTGGGAGAATGGTGTTGGTTCCGGTACATGCTATGCCGACAGTGCCGGTGGAGGAAGAGCCTGCGATAATGCCCCAGACAACAGTTCACCTTATATAAAGCTGCAGGTTGATTCTCCGGAACAGATACGGATTGAAATGAAATCACAGGACTGGGGAGGTTTGGGAACCGATGCATTCCTTTGGGTTACTGATGATGAGGGCAACATACTGACTTGTGCTGGCAATAGAGGCGGATGCTACAAAAACAGCTCGGCGGGAAGTGTCGGTATTTCTGAGAATCTATCTGATGGAGGGCAAGGTTTCAACTGGCAGCAAGGCGGAACAAATCAGGATGAATATGTAGTACTGACCCTCGGACCGCCAAGTTTTGAGCCAAGCCAGCCCGTTCTAGGACTTCAGGTTCAAGGCAGCTTCCAGACTACGGGTAGCATCTACATGATTCCCCGATAATTAGGAAAGTCCCCCAAGAACACAAAGAAAGTGCTAATCCAACAGACCTGAAGCAGCAAATATACCGATTTGCTGCTTCAGCTTGTTGAAACATCCATAGAATGAACATTTGATCATTTAAATCACAGCCGCATCTCAATGCCTCGTTCCGCCATATACTGCTTGGCTTCCGGGATCGTGTGCTGTCCAAAGTGGAAGATGCTGGCAGCCAGTACCGCATCGGCACGCCCTTCCTTAATTCCATCCACCAGATGGTCCAATGTGCCAGCCCCACCTGATGCAATCACAGGAATAGTAAGCGCATCACTGATTGCCCGGGTGACACCAAGGTCATAACCGTTTTTGACGCCGTCCTGATCCATGCTTGTCAGCAGGATTTCACCGGCGCCATAAGCTTCCATCTTCCGTGCCCACTCTACCGCATCCAGACCTGTGGGTTTGCGGCCGCCATGGGTAAAGATTTCCCAGCGATCAAGCTCATCAGGCTGACTGACCTTCTTGGCATCAATAGCTACCACAATGCATTGGGCGCCAAATTTGTCGGATGCTGCCCGAACAAAATCCGGGTTAAACACCGCTGCAGTGTTGATGCTGACTTTATCAGCTCCCGCGTTGAGCATGGTGCGAATATCTTCCAGTTCACGAATGCCTCCGCCCACCGACAGAGGAATGAAGACCTCGCTGGCCATCCGCTCCACCGTATGCACGGTAGTATCCCTGCCTTCATGGCTGGCGGTGATATCCAGAAATGTAATCTCGTCGGCCCCCTGCTCGTTGTAGCGTCGGGCGACTTCTACCGGGTCACCAGCATCACGGATGTCAACAAACTGGACGCCTTTGACAACCCGGCCGTTTTCCACATCCAGACAGGGAATGATTCGCTTGGCCAAACCCATGGTTTACTCTCCCGCTGTCTGAACACAGACCTGATCAGGCTGGTCACAGAATGCCTGCGCCTCCGCGACATCCAGCGTACCTTCATAAATCGCGCGACCGGTAATGGTGCC
Organism: Oceanospirillales bacterium LUC14_002_19_P2; assembly: GCA_002084115.1. Classification (GTDB taxonomy): domain Bacteria; phylum Pseudomonadota; class Gammaproteobacteria; order Pseudomonadales; family Endozoicomonadaceae; genus Kistimonas. The sequence goes on from MUIA01000243.1 coordinate 3,497, forward strand.
CAGAATGCCCTGATCCGCAACCGCTTTCAGGGCACGGATGTCATCCATATTGGTGATACCACCGGAGGCTACAATCGGAATATTCACACTTTGCGCCAGACGCAGCGTCGCTTCCACATTGACGCCCTGCATCATGCCATCACGGGCGATATCGGTATAAACAATGCTGGAGACTCCATCGCCCTCAAACTGACGGGCCAGGTCGATGACATTGATATCCGAAACTTCCGCCCAGCCATCGGTTGCCACCCAGCCATCTTTGGCATCCAGACCAACAATGATATGACCGGGGAAGGCCTTGCAGGCTTCCGCCACAAACGCAGGTTCACGAACAGCCTTCGTACCAATGATCACGTAGCTGACGCCCGCTTTCAGGTAAGCCTCGATGGTCTCCAGTGTACGGATGCCGCCACCAATCTGAATGGGCAGCTCCGGATAACGGGCTGCAATCGCACGCACCACGTCACCATTGACCGGCTCACCGGCAAAGGCGCCATTAAGATCCACCAGGTGCAGCCGTCGGCAACCCGCCTCAACCCAGCGCTGCGCCATGGCAACGGGATCATCGGAGAATACGGTGGAATCGTCCATCAATCCCTGACGCAGGCGAACACAGGCGCCATCCTTGAGGTCTATCGCAGGTATGATAAGCATGGAACGTGATTAACTCCCTGATACTTCTTTTGGTATCTCAACAACTCAGCGTTGCTAAACGCCATATTCATTCAGGCTTACGGATTCCAGCGCAGGAAATTACCCAGCAGGGTAAGCCCGTCGTCTGCACTCTTTTCCGGATGGAACTGGACGGCAAACAGGTTATCCCGCGCCAGCACCGCATCAAAGGTCAGACCGTAATGGCAGTGGCCGGCCACATCGCCCGCATTATCTGCCGTGACATAATAGCTGTGGACAAAGTAGAAGCGGCTGTCATCGTCAATGCCGGACCAGAGTGGATGATCCAGAGTCTGACTCACCTGGCTCCAGCCCATGTGAGGTACTTTGAGCTTCTCGCCGTTTTCCTGAAGATCACGACCGAAGAACTTCACATTACCCGGCACCAGTCCAATACCCTCAACGCCGCCATTCTCTTCACTGTGCTCCAGCAACACCTGCATGCCGACGCAGATACCCAGCAGTGGCCGGTTCTGCACCACCTGTTGCACCAGTTTGTCGACACCCTGTCGGCGAATCTCCGCCATGCAGTCGCGAATGGCACCGACACCAGGTAACACAATGCGGTCGGCTTCAAGAATCACCTCCGGTGACGCAGTGACTTCCACCCGCATACCCGCTGGTGCCACATGCTCCAGCGCCTTGGCCGCCGAGTGCAGGTTACCCATACCATAATCAATGACCGCTACTGTCTTCATGCGTTCTCCATTGATAACCGTTTGCCCTGCACAGAATTACAGGCAGCCTTTAGTTGATGGCATTTGGTTCGCCATGCGGGGATCAGGTGTCAGCGCCATACGCAGCGCACGACCGAACGCCTTGAAGACCGTCTCAATCTGATGATGGGTGTTCATACCACGAAGGTTATCCACATGCAGCGTGACCTGAGCATGATTAACGAAGCCCTGGAAGAATTCACGGAACAGGTCCACATCGAAACCACCCACTACAGCGCGGGTATAGTCCACATTAAATTCCAGGCCGGGACGACCGGAGAAATCGATCACTACGCGGGACAGGGCTTCATCCAATGGCACATAAGCATGGCCGTAACGGTTGATACCTTTTTTATCGCCCACAGCCTTGGCAAAAGCCTGCCCAAGGGTAATGCCGATATCTTCGACAGAATGGTGGTCATCAATATGCGTATCGCCCTCGCAGCGGACATTGAGATCAATCAAGCCATGTCGTGCAATCTGGTCGAGCATATGTTCAAGGAAGGGAATACCGGTATCGAAAGCAGCCTGCCCGTCTCCATCCAAGTTGATTTCTGCCCGGATGCGGGTTTCAAGCGTATTGCGCTCAACGGTGGCCTTGCGGTCAGCCATAATCTGCTCCGTTTGGGATAACTGTCGCCAGCTGTTACGGTAAAAACAGCCATCAGCAACAGGCCTCTGGGGCGTTTGAGTTATTCTGGTGGGGGCATTATATAGTCTTGCGCTGGGCGTGACACGAATTCCTTGTCTCCAATGCAGACTTGCGATCAGCCGCGCTGGCCGTATTATCCCTCTCTCGTTTCAAACATTGAGTTTTCAGGTATTGTCCTCATGCCCATTCTGCTCGAAATCCTCCCGGCACAACCCACCTCCAGCGACCTGAATGACCTGCAGAAAATTTACCAGAATGCGCCTGACGGACTAACCCGGATATTTCATAAATAAAGGCAAGTTCCGTCCAATCTGTTGGTACGATTGGCTTGACAAAAAAATGCTTCGGAAACAGCAAACCGGAACTTGCCATGACCTCATCTTCACAAGA
>MUIA01000045.1 GCA_002084115.1 Oceanospirillales bacterium LUC14_002_19_P2
TCTTGTGAAGATGAGGTCATGGCAAGTTCCGGTTTGCTGTTTCCGAAGCATTTTTTTGTCAAGCCAATCGTACCAACAGATTGGACGGAACTTGCCTTTATTTATGAAATATCCGGGTTAGGTACATGGCTTTTTTAGCGGATAATTAAACCTCAAAAAATCAGCGCAACGGTCTGGCACGCCAGCTCAGAAATCCGGACTTTCTCATAACCCGGCACATAGGTTTCGAGCTGATCGGCCAACGGTTCTGCCCACTCAGGAGTCACGCAGGCTGGATTCATCACACCCAGCACGGTTCCCACTTCACCGGCATTGCAATCCACATCTTCACCGCAATCACCCAAAACCCGCATGGCACGAGTAAAGTTGTTGTCACAGAACCACAGCGAAAGCACAACCGCCACCATGTTGGGGAACGTATGAATCCAGTTGTAGGTCCGCAGCTCATGCTGCTTCATGGATTGCCAGACTTCCCGGTGATCGCCATATTGCTCAGCCAGTGCGACTGTCCGGTCAAATAGATGCGCAAATAACGTATTATCGGGAATATAACCACGTGAGGCCCGCACAATGGCACGGGCATCGTCCATGGTGAATGCCAACGATGTCAGAACTGCCGCATGGATTCCGCCATATACACCGTTTTTTTCATGGGAGATCACACTATCGCGATACGCCAGCTCAGCAGCACGCCAAGGCTTGCCGGGTGCCAGCATGCCATGCACCATGGTACGCATCTGCGCTCCAATCCATTCGGAGTAGAAATTCAGATACTGGCCTGACTGTGGCGGCATGATGCCACGATGCAGATTCTCCAGCGCAAAGTGCTCAGCAGACCAACCATAGGGAATATAACGCAACCACTCTTCCGCGATATCCTGACTGGAAAAATCCGCATTCTTCCGTGCCGCTTCAAGTACGCAGAGTTCATAGGTCACATCATCATTCATGGTTTCCGGTTCCCGAACATAGCCGTTCAAGCGATCCCCATAAAACGCATTCAGCTGTTCGCCCGAAAAACCTTCCAGCGCAGTGCCATAAGCACCACCGGCAATCTGACCCAGCCAGCCGCCATAAACTTTCTCACTCAGGCAATGGCCAGCCTTATCACCATCCAGCTTATCCACTGCCGGGCAAGCCGCGCGGATCGCCTCAAACGTTTCCGGTGCCTGATATTGCCAGTACACACTGCCTTCATCTTTGGGGGCATTGGCCAGCGCCTGCTGGATTCTCGCCCCCAGCACTTCCATGGTTCCGTGATCATTCTGTTTACGGGCATCACGGCCGACGGAGAGCCATTGTTCCGCTTCAGTGACATCGTAGCCCCGGTTGTACCAGGCCTGAATCATTTCCATGAAGGGGATTTCCGGCGCATTGGAACCGGGTACTTCACTTTTCCAGAACTTGGCCATCATGTTGCGGCGCGCCTTAAGGATGCCGTCCACGAACGACCAGTCGGAAGGTTTTTCCTCAAACGGCTTGGGTACTGCATTCAGACGAATTTCTCGGTCTTGTTCCCAGGCTTTCATACTGCAACTGCCTCTTTATCCATACCGGCCTGCTGGCGGGTATTCACTTGTTTTCCGTTACGTTTCTGTTTTTCCCGGGAATACCAGTACAGCGCCAGCAAGGTCACGATATACGGCACCATCTGGGTAAATTCAGAAGTAATCATGGAATCCTGCAACGCGAATCCAAGACCATCCGTAAAACCGAATAGCAGGGACATGGCCAGGATACCGATGGGGCGTCCACGGGTCAGGATGATCACGGCCAGGGATATCCAGCCCCGTCCGTTAGACATATCTTCGGCAAACAGGCGGACATAGCCCAGCGACAGGAACACACCCGCCAAACCACATAGCGCGCCGGATAATAACAGCGACTGGATCTTGAGCCGGTCGGAACTGATGCCCACGGCATCCACAGCCCGGCTTTCTTCACCTGCCGCCCGCAACCGCAGACCGAAACGGGTATGGAACAGGTGGAAGTGCACCAGGAAAACGACGATAAACGTCACATACAACAAAAAGGGGTGACCGCTCACGATATCGCCAATAACCGGGATATCCTGCACCAGCGGGATATTCCAGACAGGCAAACCCTCGATGCGCGGAGACACAAACGCACCTTTTACATGGAACAGCTGTCGTAGAAGATAGGTTGTGCCGCCTGCTGCCAACAGGTTCATGGCAATACCGGTGACAAATTCATCCGTTTTCATTTTCACGGCAAAAAAAGCTGTCACGGACGCCGCCAGCAAGCCGCCTGTCATACCGAACAACAAACCACCCATCCAGGAACCGGTCACATAACTCCCCGCTACGGCACAAAAAGCACCAATCAACATCATCCCTTCCATGGCAATATTGAAAACATTGGCATGATGGGTATACAAACCACCCAGTGCCGCCAGCAGAATAGGTACCGCAGCAGGCAAGGTTGCGCGGAACAACTCAAGAAACAGATCCATGAACCCTCTCCTCAGCCGGCTGCCGGGTGGTTGCCAGCGCATCACTGGCGACACGACGGGCGATCAACAGGTTCACCAATCGCCTTGAAACCTCCCGCGACGCAACAACAAACAACACGATGATGGCCTGGAACACCATAATGAACTCAGACGGCACCCGGGTTTCCAGCTCCATGCCCAGTGCGCCATTTTGAAGGACTGCAAACAACAGCGCATAAAGCGAGGTCGCCAGTACCTGACAGTTGGCAATAATCGCCAGAATGACGCCATCCCAGCCATAATTACCACCAATACCAATCAGGAACTGATGCTGAATGCCACCCATAATCAGCAGCCCACCTGCCAGGCCGGCCAAAGCACCGGAAATCATCATGGCGCGGGTGAAGTTATCCCGATTATGGCAACCACCGATCCGGGTAAAGACCGGGTTCAATCCCATCATCCGCATTTCATAGCCGGCACGTGACCGGTTCCAGAGGATATAAATGCCTCCCAAAGCGACCAGTGCGACAAGAATCGAACTGCTGATACTACCCAACGCCGGTAGATGACCACCGTCGGCAATCGGCGGCGACATCGGGGTATTGGCATTGGTCATCTTGACGGGGCCGCGCACCATCCACAGGGTAAAGTACTCCGCCAGGAAGTTGAGCATCAGGGTTGAGATGAACTCATTCATGTTAAAGCGATTGCGCAGCCAGGCCGCGATACCACACCACAGCCCACCAGCGATCGCAGCTGTGGCTAATAACAACGGCAGCATCAATGGCGCCGGCAGATCCACGACTAATCCAACCGTGGTCACTGCCATGGCGCCCATCAGCACCTGCCCCAGCTGCCCCAGGTTGACAGCGTTGCTGCCAAAAGCGACAGTGGCCGACAATCCGGTCAGAATCAGTGGCGCAGCCCGTTGCAGGGTGCCACCAAATGACATTTCGGACATCAGGCTGTATTCGATCAGTGCCATGAAGCCACGGGGTGCGTCATAGCCCTGTGCAGCCAGAATGGCCATACCCGCCAAAAAGGCACAGAGCACACCAGCCAGGGCGATTAACAGGTCTTTTTTCATGCGACTTTCTCTCTGGAGCCCAACATATACTCCCCAACCTGCTCCCGCGTGACGTCAGCCGTGTTGAGATCCGCCACAATACTGCCCTCATAAATAACCAGTATCCGGTCACTCAGGCTGAACAACTCATCCAGATCGGCAGAAATCAGGAAACAACCTGCACCCGCATCCCGCTTTTCCACTATGCGTTGCTGAATGTATTCAATGGAACCCACATCCAGTCCGCGTGTTGGCTGATCAAGAATGATGAAGCGGTTATCTAATTCAAATTCCCGCCCGACGATGATCTTCTGCTGGTTACCGCCTGAAAGATCACCAATCGCCGTCTCCGGCCCTGCAGCCACGACACCAAAGTGTTGCATTAGTTGTTGGGTAAATTCACGACACCGGCTCCGTGACAGTAACCCCTTCTTGCCATTCCCAAGCGAAGGATTGCTGTAGTGATGGGTCATTACCGCATTATCAATAAGGCTGGATTTCAGTGAGCTGCCGGATATTTTGCGATCCTGCGGTACGTACGACATCAGTCGACGGCGAGAGCGAATATCGCAATCCGTAATATCCTGACCTGACAGGTAAATACGGCCAGCAGCGACAGTCGCCTGCCCTGTCATTACCTGAACCAGCTCAAACTGACCATTACCTTCTACACCGGCCAACCCGACTATTTCACCGGCACGCACCTGCAGGCTGATCTCATGGAGGCGTAATTTTTCCTGCGAGTCCCGCGCTTCCACCAGTTCCATTTCAAAGACGGTATTACCGGGTGCAGCCGGTGCCTTGTCGATCGCAAAGACCACGTCACGCCCAACCATGGCACGGGCCAGATCAGCCTTGGTCAGTCCCGGTGTATTCCGGAAGGTCCGAATATGCTGCCCCTTACGCATGACCGTGATCGTATCGGAAAGCGCCAGCACCTCGTCGAGCTTGTGACTGATAAACACGACGGTTTCACCATGATCACGCAGAGCCTTGAGCCGCTCGAACAACTGCCGGATTTCCTGTGGTGTGAGGACGGCGGTAGGCTCATCCATGATCAAGACGTCCACATCCCGATAGAGCAGCTTCAGAATTTCCACTTTTTGCTGAGCGGCAACGGACAGGTCTTCCACCTTATCAGTCACACACAGATTCAGTGCATACTGGTCAGCGATGGCCTGAACTGCCTCCCTATCCTTCTGTCGATTCAGAATACCGGCAGACCAACGGCCAGAACGCTTGACCGATTCCATCCCCAGCACCACGTTTTCATAAATGCTGTAGGACGGCACCAGCATGAATTCCTGATGCACCATCCCAATACCCGCAGCAACTGCTTCCATGGGGTTGCGAAAAGCGACCTGCTGACCGCAGTACCACATTTCTCCTCCGTTGATGCTGTTTATGCCGTATAGGACTTTCATCAACGTGGATTTGCCTGCACCGTTCTCGCCTATAACAGAATGGATTTCACCGGCATTGATCGTTACAGAGACATCATTCAGCGCCAGCGTCGCTGGCGGATACACCTTAACCAGGTGTTTCAGTTCAATAAGGGGATCAGACATCAGGGACTCCTGACAGATCGGGTATAACAGCGGCCTCCGCAGAGGGAGGCCATAGATGAAAGCAATCAGGCGCCCTTGTAAGGCTCTACCACAATCTCGCCGGCAACGACTTTGGCCTTAACGGCTTCAAGCTGTTCCAGCATGGCAGCTGGCATAATCGCACGACTATGTTCATCAATCGCCAGACCAACACCATCCTGCGCCAGGCCGGAGTAAATCACCGCGCCTTTTTCGAAGGTGCCGTTTTCCATGGCAGCGAATGTGTCATAGATGGCGTTACCAACATTTTTCAACATGGACGTGGGAATATGACCCGGCTTAATACCGTTCTGGTTGGAATCCACACCGATAGCATAGAGACCACTTTCAGCTGCGGCTTCAAGCACACCGGTACCGGTCAATGCCGCTACCTGGAACACGACATCAACTCCCTGTGAATAAAGTTGCTTGGTTGCCTGCTTGCCTTTGACAGGGTCAGACCAGCTGCCAACATAGATATTCTTGTACTCAATCGTGTCATCAATGTAGGCGACACCCTGACGGAAACCATGCAGGAAAGCGTTAACGACCATGTCGTTCATCCCGCTGACTGTTCCAACCTTTTTCTCTTCGTTAATACCCTTGATGGAAGCGTCAGATGTCATCAGTGCCGCAGCAACACCGGCCATGAAAGAACCTTCTTCTTCGGAGAAGTTGATGCTGGTGATGGCCTGAATTCGTATCATAAATGCATAACCTCTGTAACCAGAGGGTTGCTACAGAGCCTTTGAATTTATTTAGAGCTCAGGGGTAATCTGTTAAGCAATCAAACCATACAGAGGACGCCAAGG
>MUIA01000376.1 GCA_002084115.1 Oceanospirillales bacterium LUC14_002_19_P2
AATATTCTCAAAACCTTCGGGTAACTGTGGTCGGCGAGACATCGTTTCAAAGAGAATTCGTTGATGATGCCTAAGGATAGCTGGCATCAGGCTTAGGACTTAGAAAATACGATTGGTATTATTACGGCATGCGCCAGTCTTAAGTGATCGAAGCGCGGCATTCTTCACTACCATAATGGGCATTTTGCTGGGTGTCTTCGTGACACTGTCATCCGTTGGCGCAGGTGCGCTGGGCACAGCGATCCTTATTCTTCTTTACCCGGTGATGTCCGCCACCCGGATTGTCGGGACGGATCTGGCCCATGCAGTTCCTTTGACACTCGTTGGCGGTTTGGGGCACCCCTATCTGGGCAATGTCGACTTCCAGCTGCTGGGCGCTTTGCTGGTTGGTTCCCTGCCAGCCATTTACCTTGGCACACGCATGGGACACAAACTGCCGGATGTGTTCCTCCAGCGCGTACTGTCAATCCTCCTGCTCGGACTCGGTATCAAGTACACGCTCTTTTAACTCATTGGTCACCCCATGGGGAACGTGTCCGGTGGTGACATGTGCACGTGCCGAATCGCAATGACGCACCTGGTCATCAAAGAACATATCTGCCTGAAACGCTTTAAGAAACGCGCCCTTATCCAGCCCACCGAGAAATATGGCTTCATCAAGGCGGATATTCCATGAACGCAGCGTGCGGATCACTCGCTCGTGGGCGGTGGTACTCCGTGCTGTCACCAGTGCCGTTCGAATCGGGCAATGACGTTCCCCGAATTCCAGCTGGATATCCTGAAGCATGGCCAGAAACGGTTTGAACGGACCGCCCGGTAATGGCTGATGCGCCGATGAGCGTTCAGCCTCGGTAAACGCCTGCAAGCCAGACTGCTGATACAGCCGCTCTGCTTCATCAGAAAATATGACCGCATCGCCATCAAAGGCGATCCGCAACTCATCCGTTTCCTGTCGCTCTTTGGAAATTGATGACAAAACCGTCGCAGCGGCAAAGCCATCCTTCAGCGCACTGCGCACATCATCGACATCTGTCGAGAGAAACAGATGGGAATTAAATGCCGGTACATAACGGTACGGACTTTCTCCGCCACAAAACGCAGCCCGCCGGATATCCAGCCCGTACTCTTCAATGGAATTGAAGACACGAAGCCCGGTGTCTGCACTGTTTCGAGACAGGAGGATCACCTCAACCCGCGGAACATCACCAAGCAGATGATTAATATTGAGTAATTTCCTGACAAGCGGGAAAGCTTCACCAGGTTCAAGCACACAATCTTCGTGTTCAACCTGATAATGGCGATAGGCTTCCAGCCCCTCTTCCTCAAAGACTTTGTGACCAGCTTCAAGATTGAACAGAGCACGTGACGAGATCGCGACAACCAGTTTGTCGTTCAGGGTATCCGGCATTGATAGTGTTCTTGGTATGAAACAGGGATTACCAGTGTACTACTGGCGTACAGGATAAAAAGACAGGATTTGTACGATGTCAAAAGAACGCAAAAAAAAGCCCGCAAGAAAGCGGGCTTGAAAATAGTCGCAGGGATTAAGCAGCCACGAGAGGCGCTTGCTGCTCTTCAGGAAGCTCAGTAACGGGCTTAGTGAAGAGTGCCAGAATGCCTGCAATACCCAGCATGACGGCAGAAACGGTATAGGCAATCGCAAAAGAACCGGTAGCATCGACAACCACGGCAGCGACCACAGGACCAATGAAGCCACTCACACCCCAGGCGGAGTAAAGTACACCGAAATTGCTACCGTAGTTCTTCAGACCATAATAATCCGCAGTGATAGATGGGAATACGCTCAGCAGCGCACCGTAACCGATACCTGCCAGCATAGCGCCGAAGATGAAGCCCATGTCGGTAGAGAGCATCGGGAAGATCATCATGTTCACGCCCTGCAGTACAAACACCAGCAGCAGGGTTTGGATACGACCGATCTTGTCAGACAACATACCCATCAAAACACGGCCACAGGTATTGAACAGCGCCAGAATAGACATCAGGTACGCGGCATTGGCAATGCCACCTTGAACACTGGCGATAGTCGTAATGTTACCGATCAGCATCAGACCTGCGGAAGAGGCAAATGCAAACATGATCCACAGGTAGTAGAACTGACGAGTCTTCAGCATCTGGCGCCAGTTGAAATCGGCAACCGCAGAGGCCGTTTTGCCGGATTCCTTAAGACCACGAGGCTGAGCCGGTGTATAGCCAGCCGGTGGGTTGACGATGGTGAAAGACAGCGGAACCGCAACCAGCAGCACAGCAATACCCAGATACAGGAATGCGCTGCTGATACCGACAGAAGCGATCAGGGCAGACGTGGTCGGTGCCAGGTAGAGCGGCGCCATACCAAAACCACCGGCAATCAAACCATTGACCATGCCTTTCTTGGAAGGATGGAACCACTTCATCGCTGAAGGGCTCAGACAGGCATAGGCAAAGCCAATACCGGTACCAACCAGTACACCGAAGGTCATTACCAGACCAACCGGGTTAGAGACAAAGCTGGAAGCGATCATACCCAGGCCCACCAGAGAGGTGCCCAGGATAACCATTTTACGGGGACCCATACGGTCCTGCAGAACGCCGGAACACAGAACGGCGGCTGCAAACGTTACGATGCCCACGGTATACGGCATGGAGGCACTGGCGTTAGACCAACCCCATTCGCTGACCAGGGCCTTGCTTAATACACTCCAGACGTAGAGAACGCCCATACAGAGGTTAATACAGACACCTGCCAGCAGGGCTAAGTTACCCCTGATGGTTGGTTGACCTATACTCCCTGAACCATCCGGCTATCAGGGGATGACTGTTATGAATTCCAGGCTCTTTCAAAATTTCATTGATGCGATTTCGTTAT
>MUIA01000092.1 GCA_002084115.1 Oceanospirillales bacterium LUC14_002_19_P2
CACCAGTCGCTTGATTACAGAACCCCTCAGGCAATTCACTTTGCATGAGGAACAATCAACCAACTACCAGGACTTAACTTAAATTTGTGGATTTACTGTCTTGATAGTGGGGTCCACTATAGACACTATCCCCTGGAAATTGCCCGATTGACCAATGCCCTAAACCGTCTGCTGCGCAATGAACAACGTCAGAGAGAGCGGTACCGGGACACGATGGCAGACCTTGCCCATAGCCTGAAAACACCACTAGCCGTTTTACAGAGTACAGGTAATACCCTGCATATGCAGCGTGACACGATTTCTCAGCAGGGGTTGGCGGAGTTAGAAGAAACCATTGATGAACAGGTGCAGCGGATGAACCAGATTGTGGGTTATCAGTTGCAGCGGGCTGTTACACGTCATAGGTCGCTTATTAGAAATCAGGTGTCAGTAGCGAAGAGTGTTGAACGTATTCGGAATACGCTGGGCAAAGTATATCGGGACAAGCAGGTTCAGGCTGACATCCAGATCAGTGAGGATTGCCTGTTCACGGGCAACGAGCAAGACTTGATGGAAGTCATGGGCAACCTGCTTGAAAACGCCTGGCGCCTGAGTCTTCAACAGGTCCGGGTTAGTGCCCAGGTGGTCAGAAATCGTGAGGTTTCCGGACAGGAAAAACGACTGGAGCTGATTATCGAAGATGACGGACCCGGTGTGCCAGAGGATCGTCGTGATGTGATTCTGCAGCGCGGTGTTCGGGCGGATAGCCGAACACCAGGGCAGGGATTAGGATTGGCAGTGGTGCTCGATATTATTGAGCATTATGACGGCACCCTGACCATTGATGACTCTGACCTGGGTGGCGCCCTGTTTCGGATAACGCTTGCCTGCTGATATTCACCCGGTTGTTATTACCGGCTTTACTGGTGTTCTCTGGCCATGATCAGGGCGCCAGACAGAGCGTCGCCCTTAGGGGCAACCAGATAGGGTGCCAGAGCTTCAGGCAGCCAGGGACGTATAAAACCACTGATACCGCCGACCAGTGCACAGTGTTTGACGCCTTTATCAAGCAATACCCTAATCATCGCTGCGGCATCATCAGCTGCTTTTTGTAGCAGCTGTACAGCCAGCGTATCCTTTTGGTCTGTATACTCAAAAACAAGCGGTGCAAATGCGCCATAGTCCCTGGGTAGAGCATGTGTCTGCCAGGCAATGATCGCTTCCGGCGAATGATCAAAACGGGCCATCAGTGCTGAACATAGGGGAGTTGTTGGCACAATGCCTTCGTGGGCTTGCAGGGCATAACTGAGTGCATCCAGACCCAACCGGGCGCCGCTGGCATGGTCTGACACCGGAAAACCCCAGCCACCGATACTGCCGGACGCATTGTCATGAATCCAGAAACCGCAGGAGCCGGTTCCCATAATCAGGATGCTGCCATTTTCCCCGTCAAAAGCGCCGAGACAGGCTGTATAGGCATCACTTCGCATCACGACTGAGGCAAAAGGGAAGCCCCACTGCATGACCGCATTACGTTCATTGGCGTGATTGATGCCGGCCAAACCAAAGCCAGCCACAATGCGTTGCATGTCGTTTTCCTGCAGACCAGCTTGGTGCAGAGCCTGCTGGGTTGCTGACAGAATATTATTGCAGGCCTGGTCCAGACCGAAACGTGGATTGGCTATGCCGGTTAACCCTTCACCAAGCACTTGTCCATCAGCGTTGCAAAGACGGGCCCGACAGGAGGTGCCGCCACCATCAATACCCAGAAACAGTTTTTCCGTCATGACCTGTGTTCCGATTGTTGTTTTGTCTGTCCTGTGTCGTGAGATCAGTGAATAGCCAGACAGTTACGGCAAACTTGCCATGATGTACCGTGGGAGGTAAAGCCTGAGTGTTAGAGGATTTGATGAAAGCCAGCTTCGCTATCGCACATTCGACATGCGAATGATGGAGAAGGGGGGCGTTCATGCCCCCGAAAATATTGCTCGATTATTCGGCTTTTGCCATTGCCCGCTTCAGGCAAATCGCGGCGCCACCCCAGGTGATGCCCAGTCCAAATAACATCATGATAATTGCTGCTGTAGACATTTCAGGCCTCCGCAGTCAGGGAGTGATCGTTAAACCGGGTTGCCAGTACGACAGCGATGACCGCCATTGTTCCCAGCATGCCCCAGCCCAGCCACAGGATTTCATTATCAGAGTAACCACCGTAATTGGCGGTGAGGTCTGTCACCAGGTTGCTGATTACCAGTACCGCAAGCTAGCCTGTGCAGAGATAACGAATGCAGAATTCCCACCACCGACCAATCGAAAAATCTGACAACCGGTTGATATGATGGCGCATGCCGTCGAGACGCAACAGAAGAGACAGACAGATCAGTTCTGCAAGGCAGCTGCCCAATATGCCGAAGTTGTTGATGAAATGATCCACAAGATCCAGCAACAGCAGGCCGCCGTTGGTTGCGTAAGCCAGAGATATCAGTGCGCCGTCTCCACACAGCAGGCTCGCCGTTTTCCGCCGGCTCCAGCCGGTTTTATCCATGACCGAAGAGGTAATGGCTTCCATGATGGAAATGTGTGAGCTGACACCAGCAACCAAAAGGGACACGAAGAACAGGGGACCCAACAGCCAAGGCATGGGCAGCAGGTTGATGGCGGTAGGAATAGTAACAAACGCAAGACCAACACCGGAGCTGACCACTTCTGTGAGCGGTTTACCCTGTTCAGCCGCCATGTAGCCGAGTACTGCGAAAATAATGATACCGGCCAGCATGGAGAAGCCGCAGTTGATAAATACGGTCATGAAGGCGTTATTGTTGATATCGGATTTTTCCGGCAGGTAGCTGGAATAGGCGATCATGATCGCGAAGCCGACACTCAGTGTGAAGAATATCTGTCCAAAGGCGTCTGCCCAGACTCGGGTGTTCAGCAGGGCGCTGAAGTCTGGACGGAACAGCCAGTCCACCCCATGCGCCGCACCGGGCAATGTCAGTACTCGCGCGGTCAGGATGATAACCATGATGAACAGGAGGGGAATCATGATTTTACCAAGCCGTTCAATACCGCCCCGAATGCCGGTGAAAGTTGCAAAGAAACTGAAGCTCCAGGCAACCAGCAGGGGAATAACAATCGACCATTGCAGGGTACCCAGTGATGACGGGCTATTATCACTGCCCAGCTTCAGGTAAGTGCTGAAGAAAAAGGCGTTGGCGTCATTGCCCCAGCTCTGGGTAAAAGAAAACATCAGGTAAGAGAGTGACCAGCCAATCACCGCGATGTAATAGCAGGCAATCACCGCAGCGACCATCACCTGAAACCAGCCGAGGATTTCCATGCGCGGATGCAGGCGTGCAAAGGTGATTGGTGCCGACGCGCGGTATTTATGCCCCAGTCCAAATTCCAGGATCATGAACGGAATACCGGCGGCCAGCATGGCAACCAAATAAGGAATAAGAAAGGCGCCGCCACCATTTTCATAGGCCATATACGGGAAACGCCAGATATTGCCCAGCCCGATGGCGGAACCGACTGCGGCAAGAATAAACCCGGTGCGCGATGCCCACTGCTCTCGTTTCATGAAGCCTCCGAAACGACACGAGAAAAGTCAGGGTGTGGTAGTGGATGCCGCTGGTTGGTCTTGTAAGACTGATGCTATCTGTTTTATGCCGCAGGGGTGGTTGCAGGCACAAAGACGCAGCTTGCGCAGCCGGGTAAGGCTGTCTCGCATAGAAATAGCAGAACCCTCGATGGCGTTTTTTGACGGGCATCAAGAAGCGAGATGGATAGAAATAAATCGGTCGGGTTTTCTGGCGGCATCTACACTCGATGCATGATATTGACTGGCAGTAACATGCGGGGGCTGGCCATGCATACTATCTTGATCACCGGGGCTAACCGTGGGCTTGGATTGGGTTTTGTTCGTCATTATGCGGCGCAGGGCATGACGATTATTGCGACCTGCCGTGAACCTGAAAAAGCAACGGAGCTTCAGGCACTGGCGGAACAGTTTTCCCACATCGCCATTGAGGCACTCGATATCTGTGACTATGCCGCGGTGGTCAATCTGTCAGAAAAGTATGCAGATTATTGTATTGATATTCTGATCAACAACGCGGGTATTCTTCAGTCAGTTGATACAGGTTATGACGCCAAAGTCTGGTTGAAGTCGCTGGAGACCAATACCGTTGCGCCAATGATCTTGACTCAGGCATTCCTTCCCCAAGTGAAGCGCAGCGCCATCCACAAGACTGTCTTCATCAGCAGCAGCTACGGGAGTGTTGAACTGGCGACAGCGGAAGGCAGTATTTATTACCGAAGCTCAAAAGCCGCATTGAACATGGCGGTCAGGCGTTTTGCGCTTGATTATACCTATCAGGAACTCACCGCAGTGTGTCTGTGTCCAGGCTGGGTGCGCACGGATATGGGTGGGGTGAATGCTGAGTTGTCAGTCGATGACAGTGTCGCCGCGATGGTTACGACGATTGCAGGTCTGGAATCTGAACACCATGGCCAATTCCTGAACCAATATGGCGATTTTGTTCCTTGGTAAGGATCCATGATGATCTGACCACGTTACGTATGGCGGGTATTGTGTCGCGCCATACATAACGTGAAGTTGAGATATCAGGTAGGCCGTTATAGGTGTGCGAAAGCGGTACTTGTTGTTGATGCCTTGCTGCCATGTTTATTTAGATAAGCGATGCTTCTTTCAAGATCATCCGCCAGCATCATGGCCATATCCATACCTGTGCCATTACGGATCATTATTCGCTGTATGGTTTCAGTCTCCCGGCCAAGAGGCATCTTATAGGATGCAATCTGCCAGCCCCGCATACGAATATGGTCGCTTAATTCATACAGGGTGAAAGGACTGGCCGCTTCGTCCTGTAATGTATAACAGAGTCCGGGTATACCATTACTACCGTCATACAGTATGGTGAAGATTCCCATCGCCTCGATACGCTTGGATAATGCTCTGGCCACTTCACGACAATTGTTGTAAATACTGAAATACCCTTCCCGTCCAAGTCGTAGGAAATTGTAATTTTGGGCAATGATCTGTCCGCCGGGACGGCTGAAATTCAGGGCAAAGGTCGGCATGTTGCCGCCAAGGTAGTCGACATTGAATATCAGCTCTTCCGGCAGGTCGGCTGCATGTTGCCAGACCACCCAGCCGACCCCAAGAGGACTGAGGCCAAACTTGTGCCCGGAAGCATTGATGGATTTCACCCGGGGCAGGCGGAAATCCCATACCAGGTCCGGGTCAATGAAGGGGCAGAGAAATCCGCCGCTGGCGGCATCAACATGCACCGGAATATCCAGGCCTTTGTCCTGTTGGAGCCTGTCCAGCGCTTCACAGATTTCTTTGACCGGTTCATACGCCAGCGTGTAGGTCAGTCCCTGGGTTGGAACGACACCGATAGTATTTTCATCGCAGAAGTCAGCAATCTGATCCGCCGTGATGCCGACTTCATTTTTCTTGACCGGTATCTGGCGTTGCTTAACATCGAAATAGCGGCAGAACTTGTCCCAGCAGATCTGCACTGGCCCGGTGACAAGGTTGGGCTTATCGGCGGGTTTTCCCTCCGCCTGGCGCTTCAGTCGCCATTTCCATTTCAGTGCCAGTCCGCCAAGCATTGCAGCTTCACTGGAACCCGTTGTTGAGCAACCAATTGTGGTTGCGGATTCCGGTGAGTTCCATAAGTCCGCCAAGATATGCAGACAGCGTTGTTCAATCTCGGCCGTTTGTGGATATTCATCCTTGTCGATGGCTAAGTTACCCCTGATGGTTGGTTGACCTATACTCCCTGAACCATCCGGCTATCAGGGGATGACTGTTATGAATTCCAGGCTCTTTCAAAATTTCATTGATGCGATTTCGTTATTA
>MUIA01000445.1 GCA_002084115.1 Oceanospirillales bacterium LUC14_002_19_P2
GGAAACCCTCTCCCTGAAACTGAAGGTCAATCATTTTCAGCTCAGGGCGAAGATTTACATGACCGCTCTGCGGGCATCATTCGAGCAGCTAAGGTTATTCGTTACTGCGTAACTTGAGTGATATAAGTATAAGGATCTCAACGGCTACATGACCCGGGCACTGCAAATCCGCCAGCTTCACAAGACTTACGACAATGGTCATCAAGCGCTGAAAGGTATTGACCTGGATGTCCAGGAAGGTGATTTCTTCGCATTGCTGGGCCCGAATGGTGCGGGCAAATCAACCACCATAGGCATCGTTTCCTCACTGGTTAATAAAACGTCTGGCGACGTTAATATCTTTGGTTACGACCTCAATAAAGATATGAGTCGTGCTAAACGCCAACTGGGTGTGGTTCCGCAGGAAATCAATTTTAATCAGTTCGAAAAAACACAGGATATTGTCATTACCCAGGCGGGCTATTACGGCATTTCCGCCAATGAGGCCAGTGCTCGGACCGAGCTATACCTCAAGAAACTCGGACTTTGGGACAAACGCAATGTTCAGTCCCGAATGCTGTCCGGTGGTATGAAACGCCGGCTGATGATTGCCCGTGCATTGGTCCATGAACCCCGTCTTCTCATTCTGGATGAGCCAACGGCCGGTGTTGATATCGAACTGCGTCGTTCATTGTGGGAATTCCTGCGGGAAATCAATGGCAAGGGCACGACGGTTATCCTCACCACCCATTACCTGGAAGAAGCGGAACAGTTGTGTCGCAATATCGCGATCATTGACCAGGGGGCGATCGTCGAAAATACCAGTATGAAAGCGCTGCTGGGCAAATTACAGAAAGAGAGCTTTCTTCTGGATACCCGCGAACCCATCAACGACATGCCTGATTTTGCGGGTTATGTCGTGCGCAAGGTCGATGACAGTTGCCTTGAAGTGGAAGTGAATAAGAACCAGGGGCTGAATGGGCTGTTCCAACAGCTGAATGCATCCAGTATTGATGTCATCAGCATGAGAAACAAAGCCAACCGGCTGGAAGAACTCTTCGTCGGCATGACGGCCCAGGGATAACAACGAACAGGAATACAGGTGTGAACACGAACAGGGGTTCCTATCCGGTCCGGGAAAACTGGATCGCTTTCTATACCATTTTTGTCAAGGAAATCCGCCGTTTTCTCCGGATCTGGCCACAGACACTGTTGCCGCCGGCGATCACCATGGCGCTTTATTTTGTAATTTTCGGGAATGTGATCGGTTCGCGCATTGGTGAGATGGGTGGCTTCGATTACATGACATTTGTTGTGCCTGGCTTGATCATGATGTCGGTGATCACCAACAGCTACAGCAATGTAGCGTCCAGCTTCTTCGGCAACAAGTTCCAGCGTAGCGTGGAAGAACTGCTGGTGTCGCCGGTGCCTAACTGGATCATCCTGATGGGATTTGTGATGGGCGGCGTCTGTCGTGGGCTTGGTGTGGCATTTATCGTGACGCTGTTGTCGCTGTTTTTTGTAGATTTCCAGGTTTACGATATCAGCGTCACCGTACTGGCAATATTCCTTACAGCGACGCTTTTTGCGCTGGGTGGGTTTGTTAATGCCCTTTATGCCAGGTCTTTCGATGATATTGCCATCATTCCGACGTTTGTCCTGACGCCGCTGACCTATCTGGGTGGTGTGTTTTATTCCGTCCGGATATTGCCGGAATTCTGGCAGGGACTTTCCCAGATCAACCCGATTCTGTACCAGGTCAATGCTTTCCGTTACGGTCTGCTGGGTTACAGCGGCGTGGTGAACCTGGGGCATGCCTTTCTGATGATGGGAGTGGCCGTCATCATCTTGTTTGGCTACAGTCTTTACCTTTTGAATACAGGCAAGGGCCTGAGAAACTGAGTTCCGTTGTAATGAATACATCCGTGGAAGCGTCCCTGCTGGGCAAGCATAGTGACTATGTGGCGGAGTACGATGCAAGCCTGCTTTTCCCGATCCCCCGAGCGCCCAAATGGGAAGCGAACGGGCTGGTGGCCGCCAGTCTGCCGTTTACCGGTGTTGATATCTGGAATGCCTATGAATTGTCCTGGCTAAACAACCGTGGCAAGCCGGTTGTGGCGGCCGGGGTGTTCACGATTCCCTGTGATTCGGAATGCATCATTGAATCCAAGTCGTTCAAGCTTTATTTGAATTCCTTCAACCAGAGCCGGTTTGAGTCAGCGGCGGACGTGCAGGCAACCATGGCCCGTGATCTCAGCCGGGCAGCCGGTGCGCAGGTGCGTGTAGAGATCCTTGCAGTCAATGCGTTGGAACAGCGAGGGTTGGCCGTATTGCAGGGCGAGTGTATCGATGAGCTGGATGTCGCTATTGATACCTATCAATTGGACAGCAGCCTGGTACAACTTTCGGTTGATGATGAACGTGTATCAGAAACGATGTACAGCCATTTGCTGAAGTCCAATTGCCCGGTCACGGGACAGCCCGACTGGGGAACGCTGGTCATTGATTACCGTGGGCCGCGCATTGATCGTGAGTCGTTGCTGAAATACATCTTTTCCATGCGTCAGCATCAGGATTTTCATGAGCAGTGTGTAGAGCGGGTTTTCCTCGATATTATGGCCCAGTGTCGACCTGAAGCGCTCACTGTCAGTGCACGTTACGTACGCCGAGGCGGGTTGGATATCAATCCGTGGCGGACCAATTGTGGCAAAGAGGCGGATAACGGCCGTTTGGCACGTCAATAAGTATCCTTATAACTCAAGTTACGCAGTAACGAATAACCTTAGCTGCTCGAATGATGCCCGCAGAGCGGTCATGTAAATCTTCGCCCTGAGCTGAAAATGATTGACCTTCAGTTTCAGGGAGAGGGTTT